>NZ_JBFECU010000011.1:0-128275 GCF_041379855.1 Microbacterium sp. BWT-B31 | reverse complement strand
ACCGGTCGCACGGCGGCTCGTATCTCCCGTATGCCGCTCAGCGCTCTTGGGCGAAAGACCGGGCCCGACCCAAGAGCGGCAAGCTTGCGGCTGATGGTCCGCTGCGCGGATTCGTCACAGCCAAGCTCGCCGTGCGTTGGTCGCCCGAGCAGATATGCCACGCTCTGGTCAAAGAGTTCCCCGAGGACGAGAGCATGCGTGTGAGCGCCGAGACGGTCTACCAGGCGATCTACGTTCAGGCCCGCGGCGGCCTGCGACGGGAGGTCGTCGCGGCGCTGCGCACCGGCCGCACCCGCCGCAAACCACACAAGCAGCCCGATCAGCGCACGTCGCGGTTCACCGATCCGATGGTGATGATCTCCGACCGGCCAGCCGAAGTCGAGGACCGGGCGGTGCCTGGCCACTGGGAGGGCGATCTGATCGTCGGCACCCGCAGCGAGTCGGCAATCGTGACGCTGGTCGAACGCACCACCCGGTACGTGCTGCTCGGGCACCTGCCCGGCGGGCACACCGCCGAAGAGGTCCGTGACGTGCTCGTCCCGCTGATCGGCACCCTGCCCGAGCATCTGCGCGGCTCGTTGACCTGGGACCAGGGCTGCGAAATGGCCGCGCACAAGCAGTTCTCGATCGCGACTGACGTGCCGGTCTACTTCTGCGACCCGCACTCGCCCTGGCAGCGCGGCTCGAACGAGAACACCAACGGGCTGCTGCGCCAGTACTTCCCCAAGAGCACCGACTTGTCGGTCTACGCTCCCGAAGACCTCGAACACGTCGCCCAGGAACTCAACGGCCGACCACGCAAAACGCTCGGCTGGGATACCCCAGCCGAGCGCTTGCGTGATCTACTGAAAACCACATAGGTCATCAGGTGTTGCGAGGACCCGTTGAATCCGCCAAGGTTCCGGCCCATCGCTGTGGATCGATCAGCGACCCGAGAGCTTCTCACGCAGAGCGGCGAGAGCCTCGTCGTCGGCCAGCGTGCCCTGCGGGCCGCTGGTGGACGAGAAGGACGACGCGCCGAGGTCGGGCGCGGCGGCCTCGGCCTCGAGCGTCTTGGCGACCTGCGCCTTGTGGGCCTCCCAGCGGGCGTGGGCGGCGGCGTACTCCTGCTCCCACTTCTCGCGCTGCTCGTCGAAGCCTTCCTTCCACTGGTTGGTCTCGGGGTCGAAGCCCTCGGGGTACTTGTACTCCCCGTTCTCGTCGTACTCCGTGGCCATGCCGTAAAGGGCCGGGTCGAACTCGGTGCCGAAGGGGTCGACCGACTCGTTCGCCTGCTTGAGCGAGAGCGAGATGCGGCGACGCTCGAGGTCGATGTCGATGATCTTGACGAAGACCTCTTCGCCGACCGACACGACCTGCTCGGCGAGCTCGACGTGCTTGCCCGACAGCTCCGAGATGTGCACGAGGCCCTCGATGCCGTCGGCGACGCGGACGAACGCGCCGAACGGGACGAGCTTGGTGACCTTGCCCGGAGCGACCTGACCGATCGCGTGCGTGCGGGCGAAGACCTGCCACGGGTCCTCCTGCGTCGCCTTGAGCGAGAGCGACACGCGCTCGCGGTCGAGGTCGACCTCGAGGATCTCGACGGTGACCTCCTGGCCGACCTCGACGACCTCGGAGGCGTGCTCGATGTGCTTCCACGACAGCTCGGAGACGTGCACGAGGCCGTCCACGCCGCCCAGGTCGACGAACGCGCCGAAGTTGACGATCGACGAGACCGTGCCCTTGCGGACCTGACCCTTGTGCAGGTTGTTGAGGAACGTGGTGCGCGATTCGGACTGCGTCTGCTCGAGCAGGGCGCGGCGCGAGAGCACGACGTTGTTGCGGTTCTTGTCGAGCTCGAGGATCTTGGCCTCGATCTCCTGGCCGAGGTACGGCGTGAGGTCGCGGACGCGGCGCAGCTCGATGAGCGACGCGGGCAGGAAGCCGCGCAGGCCGATGTCGACGATGAGACCGCCCTTGACGACCTCGATCACGGAACCGGTGACGACACCGTCGTTCTCCTTGATCTTCTCGACGTCGCCCCACGCGCGCTCGTACTGAGCGCGCTTCTTGGAGAGGATGAGGCGGCCTTCCTTGTCCTCCTTCTGGAGGACGAGCGCCTCGACGGCGTCGCCGACCTTGACGACCTCGTTGGGGTCGACGTCGTGCTTGATGGAGAGCTCACGCGAGGGGATGACGCCCTCGGTCTTGAAGCCGACGTCGAGGAGCACCTCGTCGCGGTCGACCTTCACAACGGTGCCCTCGATGAGGTCTCCGTCGTTGAAGGACTTGATGGTCAGTTCGACCGCGGCGAGGAAGTCCTCAGCGGATCCGATGTCGTTGATCGCGATCTGCTTGGTAGCCGGGGCGGTCGTTGCGGTAGTCATGAAGTGGGTTGTCCTAGTTGGTTTGGGTTTCGGGCCTCGGCACGCGGATGTCCTGGGTTTTGTTCGCGGTGTGCGCGAAGCAGGACGGATACGTCTGCCGAAGCGGAGCGGATTGTTTTCGTGCGCGTCACGTGGGCTCGGCCCAGGCATGCGGAACCAGCCACACGTGTGACACTCCAGGGTATCAGAACACGGCTGTGGGCAGCGATTTGCTCATCGTCGGCAGGGCGACGACGCGATCTCACCGCGGGAGGTCGATCGGCGCCGTCGGCGTGCGGTCCGGATCGTACGGCCGCACGCGCCACCCGGCAGCCGGCGGCAGCGGCGCGGTCGCCGCCTGCACGCCCACGCTCGCCGCGGGGGCCACCACGGTCGGCACCGGGGTGTCGCGGGCGATGCTCCCCCGCAGACCGGCCTCTTGGATCACCTTCTGGATCGTGAGCCCGCGCTGATCGGGGTCGCCCACAAAGCGGATGGCCCGCAGCCCCTGCTCCTGCGCCGCGGACTCGAAGATGAAGTGTCCGTAGCCGAACACCCGCCCGATGATCGGCTTGTGCACCGAGATGTCGAGGATCCGCGCGAGCGGCATGGTGGCGATGCTCTGCGACAGGATGCCGTGAATGCGGAACACCCGCATGTTGGTGATGACGAACCGGTCCAGGCGCTGATCCAGGATGCGCCACCCCGCGTGCAGCGCGACGGCGGCGCCGGCGATCGCGGGCAGCCACCACACCTGCGGCGGCACGAACAGCGTCAGCAGCAGCAGCACGAGAGCGCCGGCCAGTTCGAGGAACGCCCCCATGAGGGCGGCCCAGTGCTTGCGCACCTCGTCGACGATGATCTCGCCGTGGTCCGAGATGAGGTGCCTGGCGGTCCCGGTCACGCGAGCGGACATCAGGTCGCGAGCGAGGCGAAGAACTGGGTGACCGCCGCACCTGCGCCCCAGACCGCCCCGATGGCGCCCTGGACGGCGTTCGCGGCATCCTCAGGCCTGGTAACCAGGTAGAAGACGGCGAATGCGAGCACGAGGCCGATGGCGATGCGCTTGATGATCTTCACGGCGCAGGGATCCCTTCACGATCGATCGGTCCACAGCGATCCCCCCGGAACGCGACACGTGCTGTTATACCCGATCGCGGTGACCACGTGTCGGGAACCGCACGGCGCGTCGCCGATTCGGCTCCGCTTTGCAGTGCGCGACGGATGCCCCGGGGCGCACCCGTGCGGTGGGGCCAGTCGCGCGTCACTACCCGCGCGCGTCACTCCCCCGCGCGCGCCGCGCACGCGACGCACCGTGTGGCCATCGGTCGCGCGGCCAGGCGCTCGCGCGGGATCGCCGCCCCGCAGTCGGCGCACACGCCGTACGTGCCGGCATCCCACCGCGCGAGGGCCGCGGCCAGGTCCGCCCGCTCGCGTGCCACCGCGTCGCGCAGGCCCACGAGCCGGGACCACTCGGCCGAGAGCGTGGAGCCCTCCGGGTCGTGCTCGTCGTCGGCGGACTCGGCGCCGCGGTCCGCGCGCAACTGGGCGATGCCGTCGTCGAGGTCCGCCTGGCGCGCGGCGGCATCCGCCTCGAGGGCGCTGAGGCTCGCGTGGATCCCGGTGTCATCCATGTCGCCTCTCCCGCCCGGCCGCACGGCGGCGGCGTCGACGCCGCACTCGCCCGCCCGGTACGCTCACGCTTGTGTCGAGCCACAAAGTACCCCGTGCCGCGACGCACGGCGACCCCGCCTCGACCGACCCGCCCGGACGCGCCGAGCGCCTGCGCCGGCTGCGCGGCGACGTAGCCGCCCTGCGCGATCGGGCGCAGAAGGCGGAGGATGCCGCGGCCACGGCGATCGCCGAGGCCGCCGCCGTACACCGCAGCGGTGCGACGAACCTCGTCCACTACCTCGCGCTGCGAAGCAAGGATCTGCGCCCGCTGCAGCGGCGGCTGACCGCGGAGGGGCTGTCATCGCTCGGGCGCATGGAGAGCGGCGTGCGCAGGAACCTCGACGCGATCCTGCGCATGCTCGGCGAGTCCCGGCGGGGAGACGCTGTGGCCGGCGACGCGTCGGCGGGCGACGACAGCGAGCTGCGCGCGAACGCCGCAGCCCTCCTCGGCGGCATTCCCGACGGCCGCAGCACGAGGATCATGGTGACGCTGCCCAGCAGGGCCGCCGACGACGGTGCCCTCGTCGCCGCGTTTGCCGCGGCCGGCATGGACGTCGCCCGCATCAACAGCGCGCACGACGGGCCCGACACGTGGCTTCGCATGGCGGCCCACGTGCGAGCGGCCGGCCGGGGCATCCCGATCGCCGTCGATCTCGCCGGCCCCAAGCTGCGCACCGGGCCCATCGCCCCGGGGCCGCGCGTGGTTCGGGCCCGCCCCCGACGGGACGAGCTCGGCCGTGCGGTGGCGCCCGCCCTCCTCGTGCTGCACGCCGAGCGGAGCAAGAGCGGCGGGCCCGCGCCCGACCGGGCGGAGGACGAAGCCCAGCGCACGGCGCGGGACGAGGCATCCGTCACCCGCGTGCCCGTCGTCGAGGCCGGGTGGCTCGCCGGTCGCACGGTCGGCGAACAGGTGCGCTTCACCGATGCGCGCGGCCGCCGGCGTCGGCTGCCGGTCGTCGGCACCGATGCCGGCGAGGTCGTGCTCGCGAGCGATCGCACCAGCTACCTCGCGACCGGGCTCACCCTCACCGCGGGCGAGGCCACGGCGACGGTTGGCGCCCTCGCCCCCGTCGCGCAGGCTCTGCGCGTGCACCTCGGCGATGCCATCACCCTCACGGACTCGCTCGAACCGGTCGTCGCCGGCGACGGGCCGGAGCACGTCATCGGATGCACCCTGCCCGAGGCCCTCGAGGCGGTGCGCGCCGGTCAGCGCATCGCGTTCGACGACGGCAGGATCGAAGGGGTCGTCGAGAGCACCGGCGCGGGTCGCGCACGGGTCTCGGTCACGCAGGCCGGCCCCCGGGGCACGCGGCTGCGGGCCGGCAAGGGCATCAACCTGCCCGACACCGACATCGACACCCCTGCGCTCACCGAGGCGGACCGCGCGGCGCTCGACGCGGTGATCGACGTGGCCGACATCGTGCAGCTGTCGTTCGTCCGCACCGCGGCAGACGTGCGCCTGCTGCTCGACGCGCTCGACGAGCTGGCGCCGAGTCACCCGCGCGCCGCCGACATCGGCGTGGTCGTCAAGATCGAGACGCGACGGGGATTCGCGAACCTCCCCGAGATCCTGCTCGAGCTGATGCGCCGCCCGCGCGTGGGCGTGATGATCGCGCGCGGCGACCTGGGTGTCGAAGCCGGGTTCGAACGGCTCGCCGAGGTGCAGGAGGAGATCCTGTGGATCTGCGAGGCCGCTCGAGTCCCGGCGATCTGGGCGACGCAGGTGCTCGAGACCCTCGCCGCGCGAGGCATCCCCACCCGCGCGGAGGTGACCGATGCCGCCGCCGGGGTCCGCGCCGAGTGCGTGATGCTCAACAAGGGGCCCTACATCGTCGAGGCGATCCGCGCGCTCGACGACATCCTGCGCAGGATGCACGGGCACCTGCAGAAGAAGCGCCCGCTGCTGCGGCGCCTCGCCGCGTGGCAGCGCGACGGCTGACACCGCGCAGCGCGCTCGCGCCGTAGCGTGGAGCCATGCGCATCACGGACTCGCTCCGCGCCTCACGCCGCGGACCGCTGCTGCAGGTCGTGAAGTCCGCTGTGGCGACCGCCCTGGCATGGCTGGTCGCAGGGTGGCTCATCCCCGGGCCGCCGCCGGTCTTCGCGGCGATCGCGGCCCTGCTCGTGGTCGCCCCGAGCCTCAACCAGTCGCTCGCCAAGGCCGTCGAGCGCAGCATCGGCGTCGTGGCGGGCGTGATCATCGCGTCGCTGCTGTCTCTCACGCTCGGAACGGCGACGTGGGTGGTGATCCTCGCGACCTCGATCGCGCTCATCATCGCGTGGGGGCTGCGCATGACGCCTGTCACCGCGAACCAGGTCGCGATCAGCGCCCTGCTGGTGCTGGCGCTGGGCACCTCGACGCCCGGGTACGCCGGGGACCGCATCCTCGAGACCCTGATCGGCGCGGCGATCGGGATCATCGTCAACCTCGCCCTCGTTCCGCCCGTGCTGGTGGGTCCCGCGCGGGCCGACGCCGATCGGCTCACTGAGGCGCTGGCGGCCGCGCTCGAGCGGCTCGCGGTCACCCTCACCGAGCCGCAGTCGGGCGCGCAGCTGACCGAGACGATGCTCGAGGCCCGGCTCCTGCGCCCCATGGTGGACGCCGCGGGCGCCGCCATCGACGCCGCCGGAGACTCGCTCGCGATGAATCCGCGCGCCCGCCGCCATCGCGCCGATCTCGCCGTCGCCCAGGCGCTCGTCGAGCGCCACCGGGCGATGGTCACGCAGGTGATCGGCATGACGCGGGCCGTGTTCGACGGCTACGACCCGACGCTGCCCGACGAGCCCGAGGCGCACGCCATCGCCGAGCAGCTGCGCCGCGCCGCGCACGACGTCCGGCTCGACCCGCAGCGCGCGACCGCGGCCGCGCACGCAGAGGGCGACGAGGCGGCGCCCGCGGATCAGGAGTTCTCGGAGGAGACCGCCCTCACCGCGCCGCTCACCGTCCCGGTTCCCTCGCCGATGCACTGGATCCTCATCGGATCGCTGCTCGAGGACCTGCGGCGCATCCACGAAGCGCTCGTGGAGCCGCCCGAGGTGGTCAGTTCGGGTTCTCGACGACGTCGACGGTGAAGGTCACCGGCTGGATGCCGCCGTCCTGGTTGGTCAGCACGACCTCGGTCGAGCCCGTCGACCTAGCGGTCACACCGGGGTTGAAGGTCGCGCTGCCGTCTTCACGACCCTGCGTGAACTCCGCGACCGACGTGTCGGCGATCTCGGCGGTGTAGCTGTCGACGGCGAGGTCTCCGGTGTTGATGTTGAGCACCTGCCCGACGATCAGCTCCACCGACTCGCCCTGCAGCTCGTCCGCGCTCATCGTCACCGGAGCGATGACGGGTCCGTCCGACGCAGACGGGGAGCACGCACTCAGTCCCGCGGCGGCTGCGAGGAGCGCGACGGCGACAACCAGCTTCGGCATCTTCATGGGGACAGCGTCCCATCAAACGCTGTGCGCGTCCATGGAGCCGCCTGCCAGGCGGCTTCGCGTGCGCTCGGCGAACCGCACGACGGCGCGCGTCGGAACGCCGACGACGATCGCCAGGGCGCTCGTGAGCGAGCGGTCGTCGGCGCCGATGGCCTGCTTGCGATCCCACGCGAGGCGCAGCGCGCCGCCGCGATGCCGGCGCGCCGGGCGGGGGGCCAGCACTCCCGAGCGTCGCAGCTCGACCAGCCGCTCCACACCCGCGCGCCAGTCGGCCTCGTCGGGCGCGTGGAAGTAGTTCTCGCGCAGCCACTGCGGGCGCGGCTGCCGGCCCCGCCCGGCGATCACGTCGGCGGCGCCGGCGAACAGGCCGCTCCCCTCGAACACGAGGTTGATCAGTTCGCGCGAGACCCCGAACTCGTCCAGCGCCACGACGGGCACACCGCGCGCGATCGCCTCGATCGCGGCGGTCGAGCTCACAGTCACGAGGCAAGCGGCCGTATCGAGGGCGCGTCCCATGCTCTCGGTCGACACGACGAGGTTCGCCGGAGCGCCCCCGACGCTTTCGAGGAGTGCGGGATAGGCGTCGCGTTCGACGTGGGTCTGGGCCTCGCCCGCCGTGCCGCGCAGCTTCAGCACGACACGTCGGGAGGGGTCGGCCCGTGCCGCGTCGACGAGCATCCTCGCGACGCGCAGACGGTCCGCGCGACCGGCGGGCACCTTCGCCTGGGGCGCGAACACGAGGTCGGCCCCCGCGGTGCGGTGCGCCGGGTCCGGGCGGGCGTGCGCCGCGAACGGCAGCGTCGCCAGCAGAAAGCGCTGGTCGATCCCGGTCTGGCCGGCGAGCGCCGTGAACTCCCGCACCTCGCGGTGCGAGTGCAGGATGAGCGCATCGGTCTGGTCCCGGTAGATCAGCGCCTTGCGCGTGGCCGGGATCGAGATGCCCGGAAGCCCCGACACGATCACCGGGCGCGGGTCGAGGCTCCCGATCTCGCGCGCGAGCACTCGCACGAGGGGCCCGCGGGCGGCCAGCACCACCGCGTCCGGCGCGAGGGTCTCCAGGCGCGGCACTAGGTTCGCGAAACGCACCCGCTCGGCACGCTCCGCATCGAGGCCGCTGCCGGCGAGCGCCGCGGCCTCCTGCGCGGCGCTCACCACGAGCGGCGTCTCGAGCACCAGCAGCGACACGTCCCACGCGGGCTCGCCGCGCCGGGCCGCCGCCTCCGGCGTGCGTGTGCCGAGCAGGGCCGCGGCCCACTTGACGTACGAGTCGGTGTCGGCGATCGCGACGACCCTGAGGGTCATGCGATCACGCGCTCACGCGCCGCAGCTTCGCCATCGGCGCGAGCTCGCCCGGGAACACCCGCTTGACGCCGTCGCCCAGGGCGGTCTCGATCACGCGGATGTCGCGCACGAGGTGCTGGAGTCCGGTGGGCTCGAGCGACGCGGCGTGGTCGGAGCCCCACATCGTGCGGTCGAGGGTGATGTGCCTCTCGACGGCGACGGCACCCATCGCCACGGCGGCCAGCGAGATCTGCAGGCCCCGCTCGTGGCCGGAGTATCCGACCGGCACCCCTGGGTACCGGTCGCGCAGCATCGGGATGACCCGCAGGTTCGCCTCTTCGGGCTCCATCGGGTACGTCGAGGTGGCGTGCATCAGCACGAGGCGGTCCGTGCCGAGGATGCCGATCGCCTGGTCGATCTGCTCGACCGTCGACATGCCGGTCGAGCAGATGACGGGCTTGCCGGTGTCGCGCAGCGCCTCGAGCAGTTCGCGGTCGGTCAGGCACGCCGAGGCGACCTTGTGCGCGACGACGCCGAGGCCTTCGAGGAACGCCACGCTCGGGGCATCCCACGGCGAGGCGAACCATTCCAGGCCGCGCAGCAGCGCGTGGTCCGAGACCTCGATGTACTCGTCGCGGTCGAACTCGACGCGGCGCCGGTAGTCCAGGTACGACATCGTGCCCCACGGCGTCTCGCGCGGCACGTCGCGCATGTGCTCGGGGGTGGCGATCTCGGGGGTGCGCTTCTGGAACTTCACCGCGTCGGCGCCGGCGTCCGCGGCCACGTCGATGAGCTGCTTGGCGAGCTCCACGTCTCCGTTGTGGTTCAGGCCGATCTCGGCGATCACGTACGTGGGTCGCCCTCCGCCGACGACTCGCGAGCCGATCGTGACAGTCATGGTGCCTCCTTGTCGACACGGTCGTCGTTGGTGCCGGGCCAGGCGGATGCCTCGGCCTCGGTCGATTGCGAGAGGGCGGCCAGCACCCGCTCGGCGAGCTCGCGCACGGCGCCGTCGCCGCCCCTGCGCTGCAGGACGGTGCGGACCGATGCCCGCACCAGCGGGTGCGCGTCGGCGACCGCCACCGGCCAGCCCACCAGCTCCAGGCAGCCGAGGTCGTTGACGTCGTTGCCGAGATACGCGATGCGAGAGAGCGGGACGCCGCGCTCCTTCGCCCACCGGCGCAGCGCCGCCGCCTTGTCGTCGACGCCTTGCAGCACCTCGACGCGGAGCTTGTTCGCACGCGCCGTGACGACGGGGTTCGTCTCGGTGGACAGGATCAGCACGGGCACGCCCGCGCGACGCAGCAGCGCGACGCCCATGCCGTCCGCGCGGCTCACCCGCACGCGTTCGACGCCGTCCGCCGACACGAGGGCGGTGTCGTCGGTGTGCACGCCGTCGAAGTCGGTGACGACCGCGCCGACATCGATCGCGCGCGACTCGTCGCCCGCGTCGACGACGGCCGCGAGCGCCCTCGCCACGTCGAGCTCGGCGGGGGTGTCGATCTCGAGCGCTGTGTCCTCGGGCACCTCGACGATGCCGATCCGTCCGAAGAACCGGTGCCCGGCCGCGCGGAATCCGGCCGCGTCGAAGACGTAGAACGCGCCGGTCTCGAGATAGTGCGGCTCGCGGTCCTGGCGCCTGGGGCGGTGCGCGGCGTCGTGGTTGATGGCGACGGCGGCCGAGGACTCGTCCCTGCCCCACAGGAACCCGTAGGTGGCCGTCGCGGCGAAGACGCTGTCGTGTCGCCCGTCGCGCACGGCGGCGACGCCCTGGGCCAGCGCGTGCGGATCGATGAACGGCGAGGTGGCCTGCAGGAACGCGACCGCCCCGACCGCCACCCCGCGTGCCGCGAGGTCGTCGAGGGCGTGCAGCACCGCGGACTCGGACGAGGCGAGGTCGCCCGACAGCTCACCGGGGCGGTCTACGACCTCGGCGCCCCACTCGCGCGCGACGGCGGCGATGGCGGGATCGTCGGTCGACACGACGACGCGGTCGACCGCGCCGCAGCGCTGCGCGGCGACGATCGCGCGCGCGACGAGGGGCAGGCCGCCCACGCGGCGCAGGTTCTTGCCGGGCACGCCCTTCGACCCGCCGCGTGCGGGGATGACCGCGACGACCTCGCTCATGACGGCGCCCCCGCCTGCGCAGGGGACCCGGGTGCGCCGATGCGCAGCTGCGACCCGGTGCCGGCAAGGACCAGCGGCAGGGTCGTCGTCGTGCTCGATCGCAGCGTGAAGACCTCGAGCGGCTCGGGCGTGCCGGCGAGCAGCAGTTCCACCGGAAGGCCGGTGTCGTGCACCGTCACCCCTGGCACGGCGGCGATCCGCGCGAGCTGGGCGGCGGTCTCGCGCCGGTGGGGCAGGTAGGTCGTGGGCGCTGCCTGCGCGACCGCGCCCACCCACGCGACGAACTCGGCAAGCGGCATCCGGCCGTCGACCGGCAGAGCGCTGCCGAGGATCACGCGGCGCCCGATGCCCGGCGCGGGCCGGGCCGTGCGGCGCGTCCACTCGAACGCGTGGCGGCCGACGCGGTAGCCGCGATCTGCCAGCGCCTGCTCGGTGCGCGTGCCGAGGTCGAACACCGTCGCGAAGGTCACCGCGCGATGGGCCGCACGGCGCGAGACATGCTCGAGGGCGAAGGGGGCGACCGATCGTGTGAGACGCCCTTCGTTGACGCCGGGCCGCTCGTACGCCCGCTCGCCGAGCACCGACGCCGCGAACGGGATCGTGTTCGCCCCGTCGTCGAGGAAGGTGATCTCACGCGGGCGCAGCACGGCCGCGGCAAGCCGGAACTGTCCCGAGAAGCCGTCGCCGACGACCCAGTGCGGATGCCGCGCCAGCAGAGCCCACGGAATGCCGAGGTACGGGTGGGTTTCGCTGAAGCGCGCACCGCGCGCCAGGAGCGCGTCGGCCGTCGGCGACATGCCGGGGGTGAGCCGGCCCGCCAGTGGGATCGAGCGCCCGTGGGCGTGCGCCCACTCCGCCGCTCCCACCAGTTGCAGGGGCGATTCGATCCAGGCGATCGCCGCAGGCGACGAGTGCGTCACGCGGTCTCCTGACTGCCGAGGGCCGCCCGGGCGCGTCGGGCGTCGTCCCACCGTCCGCCGCCGAGGTGAACGAGATGACGAGCGGCCGTGTCGCCGCGGTGGCCGGGCGGTGAACACTGCGGGAACCGGATGCGGCCGGGGCGGGGCATCCGTCATGCCCTCTGCCGCATCGTGGAGCGCTCTGGGAGGCGCGAACGGTAGAATCGGCACCGATCCCACACTCAGGCACGCTCACACAGTGCCGCACATATCGCCTTAGGAGACCCACATGCCAGGCCCGCAGATCCCTGACAAGCCCGCCCTCGAAGGTCTCGAAGCGAAGTGGGATGCCGCGTGGACCGAGCGCGGAACCTACGCGTTCGACCGCGCGCGAGCGGCCGAGGTCGGCCGTGACGGCATCTTCTCGGTCGACACTCCCCCGCCGACCGCGTCGGGGAGCCTGCACATCGGGCACGTGTTCAGCTACACGCACACCGACGTCAAGGTGCGCTATGAGCGCATGACCGGCAAGACGGTGTTCTACCCGATGGGCTGGGACGACAACGGCCTGCCGACCGAGCGCCGCGTGCAGAACTACTACGGCGTGCGCTGCGATCCGTCGCTGGCGTACGACCCCGACTTCACGCCTCCGTTCGAGGGCGGCGACAACAAGAGCAGCAAGGCCGCCGACCAGGTGCCGATCAGCCGCCGCAACTTCATCGAGCTGTGCGAGCGGCTCACCGTCGAAGACGAGAAGCACTTCGAGGCGCTGTGGCGCTCGCTCGGCCTGAGCGTCGACTGGACTCAGACGTACCGCACGATCTCGGACGACACGATCCGCACCAGCCAGCTCGCGTTCCTGCGCAACCTCGAGCGCGGCGAGGCGTTCCAGGACCTCGCCCCGACACTGTGGGACATCGACTTCCGCACCGCCGTCGCCCAGGCCGAGCTCGAGGATCGCGACCAGCCGGCCGCCTACCACCGCGTCGCCTTCCACAAGACAGACGGGTCCGGCGACGTCTTCATCGAGACGACCCGCCCCGAGCTGCTCGCTGCCTGTGTCGCCCTGGTGGCCCACCCCGACGACGAGCGCTACCAGCCCCTGTTCGGCACGACGGTGCGCACGCCGCTGTTCGACGTCGAGGTGCCCGTGCTCGCGCACCCGCTCGCCCAGCAGGACAAGGGCTCCGGCATCGCGATGATCTGCACCTTCGGCGACGTGACCGACATCGTGTGGTGGCGCGAGCTGCAGCTTCCCAACCGCACGATCCTCGGGCCGGACGGCCGCGTGCTCGCCGACGCGCCCGACGTGATCGTGACGGATGCCGCCCAGGCGGCGTACGCCGAACTCGCGGGCAAGACCGTGTTCAGCGCCAAGAAGCGCATCGTCGAGCTGCTGCAGGAATCGGGCGACCTGGAGGGCGACCCCAAGCCCTTCACGCACGCCGTCAAGTTCTTCGAGAAAGGCGACCGCCCGCTCGAGATCGTCTCGACCCGCCAGTGGTACATCCGCAACGGCGCCCGCGACGAGGCGCTGCGCGACAAGCTCATCGCGCTCGGCCAGCAGATGTCGTGGCATCCCGATTTCATGCGCGTGCGCTTCGAGAACTGGACCAACGGCCTCACCGGCGATTGGCTCGTCTCGCGCCAGCGGTTCTTCGGCGTGCCGATCCCGGTCTGGTACGGCCTCGACGACAACGGCGAGCGAGACTACTCGATCGTGCTCACGCCGGATGCCGCCTCCCTTCCCGTCGACCCGTCGACCGACGTGCCCCCGGGCTACACGGCCGACCAGCGCGGCGTGCCGGGGGGCTTCGTGGGCGAGACCGACATCTTCGACACGTGGGCGACCTCGTCGCTCACCCCGCAGCTGGCCGGAGGCTGGGAGCGCGACCGGCAGCTGTGGAACCTCGTGGCGCCGTTCGACCTGCGTCCGCAGGGGCAGGACATCATCCGCACCTGGCTGTTCTCGACGTTGCTGCGCAGCGCCCTCGAGGACGACCGCGCACCGTGGACGCACGCCGCGATCTCAGGCTTCATCGTCGACCCCGATCGCAAGAAGATGTCGAAGTCCAAGGGCAACGTGGTGACGCCGGCCGACATCCTCGCCCAGCACGGCTCCGACGCGGTGCGCTACTGGGCGGCCTCCAGCCGCCTCGGCACCGACGCCGCGTTCGATCCGCAGAACCCCACCCAGATCAAGATCGGCCGGCGCCTGGCGATCAAGGTGCTCAACGCGGCGAAGTTCGTGCTGTCGTTCCCCGTGCCCGAGGGCGCCGAGATCACGCACGCGCTCGACGCGTCGATGCTCGCCACCCTGCACGGCGTGGTGCGCGAGGCCACGAAGGCGTACGAGAACTACGACCATGCGCGCGCCCTCGAGGTGACCGAGTCGTTCTTCTGGACCTTCTGCGACGACTACCTCGAACTGGTCAAGGAGCGCGCCTACAACCAGACCGACGTCGGTCAGCCCTCGGCCGCCCTGGCCCTGCGCCTCGCACTGTCGGCGCTCCTGCGTCTGCTTTCGCCGGTGCTGGTGTTCGCGGCCGAAGAGGCGTGGTCGTGGTTCAACGACGGCTCCGTGCACACGGCCGCCTGGCCGGTCGCACCCGACGGCGAGTGGGGCGACCCGGCCGTCCTGGTCGCGGTGAGCGAGGCGCTCGTGGGCATCCGCCGCGCGAAGACCGAGGCGAAGGCCTCGCAGAAGACACCCGTCGACACGCTCTCGATCAGGGCCGACGAGGCCACGATCGAACGTCTGCGACTGGCCGAGGGCGACCTGCGGGCGGTCGGTCGGATTGCGCAGCTCGAGCTGCGCGACGGGTCGGACGAGGTCGTCATCGACCGCGTCGAGCTCGCACCGCAGGAGGGCTGACATGCAGCTGGGCACACGCTGGACCTCGGGTGATGAGCCGCCGAAGGTGGTGCCCGAGGCGCTGGCCCGCGGCATCCGCGCGGTCGACGAGTCGATCCCAGATGACGCGCTCGGCCAGCCGCGGCCTCGCTGGACGCTCACGTGGCTCGAGGCGAGGCCGATCGCCGAGCTCGACACGGGGGTGATCGTGTCGCTCGACGCCGACGGCGAGCCGGTCGTGCGTCACGACGACGGCGACGAGTTCGCCTGACCTTCAGCGGTGCGCGGCGTCGGCCTCCGCGCCGGCGCGTCGCGTGTCGACGAGGAGCAGCCGCGCCGAGACCAGCACCCACACCAGGACGAACGCTCCCGCGGCGATGAAGGGCGTGCGCAGATCTGCGCGCGCGACCCACCCGCCCAGCACCGTCGCGATCGGGAACATCCCCCACGTCAGCATGCGGATGATGCCGAGCACGCGTCCGAACAGCTCGGGCGGAACGATCTGCTGGCGCAGGGCCCCCCAGGGCACGTTCCACACCGACACCGAGAACGCGGCAAGGGCGTAGAACGCGGTCGCCGAGAACACCTCGGGCGCCAAGCCCGTGAGCGCGAATCCCACGGCGACGCCGAGGTTCGCGGCGAACATGACCGGCCCGCGGCCGAAGCGCTCGACCAGGCGCGAGGCGACCAGCGACCCGATCAGGGCGCCCACGCCGATCCCGGCCGTCACGAACCCGATCGCAGCGGGCGTGACGTGCTGCTCGTCGAGGAAAAACAGGATCGTCGCGGCCTGCGCGAACGACAGCGCACTGCCCACGAGCGATGTGAACACCACCATGTTGCGCAGGTAGCGCTGCCGCCACAGGTAGCGGATCGCCACGCGCGCCGACACATCGGTGCGGACCGGGACAGCGGCCACCGGTGCGGCGACGAGGCCCCCGGCGGCGGCGTCCGGCGCGTCGGCGTCGGACGCCGCCGCCGGTTCGCGCAGGGGCCGCGCCGCAGACAGCGGCAGCAGCACGGCCAGCACGATCGGCACGAGATAGCCCACCGCGCCGAGCCACAGCGGCAGCGCGAGCGACACCGCGAACAGCACGCCCGCGATCGGCTGGGCGGCGAAGTTGTCGATCGTGATCTGGGCCGCCTGCATCCGCCCGTTCGCGCGGTCCAGCTGCCTGCGCGTCACCAGCCCCGGGATGGCCGCGTTCGTGGCGTTGTCGAAGAGCGTCTCGCCGAGGCCGAAGACGAGTGTGCCGGCCAGCAGCGCCCACAGCTCGAGGGCGCCCGTCACGGTGAGCACGGCGAGCACGACCGCGACGCCGCCGCGGATGGTGTTGGCAAGAGCCATCACTCTGCGCCGGTCGAACCGGTCCACGATCATGCCCGCCGGCAGTCCGAACACGAGCCACGGCACGAACGCGAGGGCGGCGATCAGCGAGATCGCGAGCGGATCTCGCGTGAGGGTCGTCGCGATCAGCGGCACCGCCGTGCGGCCGAGCCCGTCGGCGAGGTTGCTGAACGCGGCGGCGGTCCACAGTCGGCCGAAATCGCGACCGAGCGGGGCACGGACCGGGGCCGTCCCGGTGCCTGCCCCGTCGATCGTGTCGGTCGTGTCTGTCATCGCGGCAGGAGCCCGGCCGCGCCGCGGGCCTGGGCGGCACGGCGCGCGTCGGCGTAGCGCTCCTGCGATGCGGCGGCTGCGCGCGATGCGACCTGTGCACGTTTCTCGAGCCGCGCGGCGACGAACGCGTCGAGCCCGGCGGCCGCGGTGAGCAGCAGGCGCTCGAAGCGGGTGACCCGCACGCGGGAGGCGGGCGGGAAAGCGGTGATGGTGCTCATGACGTCTCTCCCAGTTCTGGCAGGGGGAACAGGTCCGCCCGGATGGTGACCGGGCGCACATCGTCGCCGGTCTGATTGCGGTGCAGCTCCACGGTCTCGTCGATCAAGGCCATGATCTTCGCGGAGAGCTCGGTGCTCTGCTGCGGAGTGAGGCGTGCGGTGGCGGTCGAGATGAGGCTCGCCTCCTGCCACGCGTCCTCTTCGGACGCGACGCCGCGATCGATGAAGTCCATCAGCTGCTGCTGCCGCAGGCGGAAGAACTCCCCCATCACGATCTGCGTCGCCGCGCGGCCGGCGGGCGTCTTCACGGCGTCGGCGTTGGCGAACGACACGCCCCCGACGGGACGCTCCCACCACCGCTCGCGCGCGTTGCCGCGCCCCTCGACCTCGCGGATGAGGTCGTGCTTGGCGAGCGCGCGCAGGTGGTAGCTCGTCGACCCGCTCGACTCCCCCAGTCGTTCGGCGAGCGAACTGGCCGTCTGCGCGCCGTACTGGCTCAGGATGTCGTAGATCTTGACGCGCAGCGGATGCGCGAGCGCGCGCAGCGCGCCGCCGTCGAGCACGCGGTCGCCGCGATGCTTCTCGATCGCGCGGGCTGCGGCATCCGTCAGCTCACTGTTCTCGTCCACGGGACCGACGGTAGCAATGCCAACAACTCTTTGCAAGCATTTCTTTGCAATTGATTCTTTGCAAAGGAGTATCGGCGGTTCGCCCCCGCTCACTAGGCTGTCGGCATGGCGAACGAGAACCCGCTTCTGTCCCCGAGCCCCCTCCCCTACGGACTGCCCGACTATCCGTCGATCCGCCCCGAGCACTACCTCCCCGCCTTCGAAGAGGCCTTCGCCCGGCAGCGGGCCGAGATCCAGGCGATCACGACGGATGCCGCAGACCCGACGTTCGACAACACGCTGGTGGCCCTCGAGACCAGCGGCAGGCTGCTCGGCGATGTCGCCCGCGCCTTCTATACGGTCTCGTCGGCGGACGCCACCGACGAGATCCAGCAGATCGACGAGACGCTCGCGCCGCTGATGTCGGCGCACAACGACGCGATCCAGCTCGACAGCGCCCTGTTCGCCCGCGTGAAGAGCCTGCACGACCGCATCGACGAGCTCGGACTCGACGACGAGCAGCGCTACCTCGTGCAGCGGCACTTCACCGAGATGTCGCACGCGGGCGCCGGGCTCGACGACGCCGCGAAGGAGCGCCTCACCGAGCTGAACCAGCGCCTGTCGACGCTGACGACCCAGTTCGAGAAGAACCTCCTCGCCGACACGAACGACCTCGCCGTCGTGTTCGACGACGCCTCCGAGCTCGACGGGCTCACCGCCGGTGAGATCTCGGCCGCATCGCAGGCCGCCGTCGACCGCGGGCTCGAGGGCAAGCTCGTGGTGACCTTGACGCTGTTCACGGGGCATCCGTATCTGGCCACCCTCACCAACCGCGACAGCCGAAAGCGGATCCTCGATGCCTCGCGCGCCCGCGGGTCGCGGGGCAACGAGCACGACAACCGTTCCGTGCTGGTCGAGATCGTGCGGTTGCGCGCCGAGCGTGCCGAGCTGCTCGGCTACCCCAGCCACGCCGCGTACATCACCTCGGACGAGACGGCCGGGTCGCCCGAGGCTGTGCGCGACCTGCTGCGGCGGCTCGCGGCGCCCGCGGCGCGCAACGCCCGGCGCGAGCAGGCCGCACTGCAGGCGATCGTCGACGCCGAAGCCGAGCCCTTCCCGCTCGAGGCGCACGACTGGGCGTTCTACACCGAGAAGGTGCGCGCCGCCGAGTACGATCTCGACCGGTCGGCGCTGCGCCCCTGGTTCGCGGCCGAGCGGGTGCTGCAGGACGGCGTGTTCCGCGCCGCGACCGAGCTGTACGGGATCACCTTCGCCGAGCGCCCCGACCTTCCCTCGTACCACCCCGACGCGCGCGTGTTCGAGGTGGCCGGCGCCGACGGCTCGGCGCTCGGGCTGTTCGTGCTCGATCTGTACACGCGCGACACCAAGCGCGGCGGCGCCTGGATGAACTCGATCGTCTCGCAGTCCGCCCTGCGCGGGACAAAGCCGGTCGTCGTCAACAACCTCAACGTGCCCAAGCCCGCACCGGGCACGCCGACGCTGCTGACCCTCGACGAGGTGACCACGCTCTTCCACGAGTTCGGCCACGCCCTGCACGGGCTGTTCGCGACTGTCACCTACCCGCATTTCGCGGGCACGAACGTGTTCCGCGACTTCGTCGAGTTCCCCAGCCAGGTCAACGAGATGTGGATCTACTGGCCCGAGATCCTCGACTCCTACGCGCGGCACGTCGAGACCGGTCAGAAGCTCCCCGCCGAGGTCGTCGAGAAGCTGCACGCCTCCGAGGCCTTCAACCAGGGCTTCGCGACCAGCGAGTACCTGGCCGCCGCGTGGCTCGACCAGGCGTGGCACTCGCTCACGCGGGACGCGGCCGAAGGCGGCATCGACGTCGCCGCTTTCGAGAAGTACGCCCTCGCCGACATCGGCCTCGACAACCCGGTCGTCCCGACCCGCTACTCGTCGACGTACTTCGCGCACGTGTTCTCAGGCGGCTACAGCGCCGGCTACTACTCGTACATCTGGAGCGAGGTGCTCGACGCCGACACCGTCGAGTGGTTCCGCGAGAACGGGGGGCTGCGCCGCGAGAACGGCGAGAGGTTCCGCGAGCGGCTGCTCGGCGTCGGCGGCTCGAAAGACCCGCTGGCCGCCTACCGCGACTTCCGCGGGCGGGATGCCGAGATCCGGCCGCTCCTGGAGCGCCGGGGTCTCGTCGCCTGACGTTCGGGTCCTGCCGGTCTCGGCGGCGGTTGCGCCGGGCCGGCCGGGCCCGCCTCAGGCGCTCTTGCGCTTCTGACGCAGAACGATCGTGGGGCTCGCGCCCTGCTCGACGGCGCCGCGCGTGATGACGACCTTGTCGACATCATCGGTGGAGGGGATCTCGAACATGATCGGCCCGAGCACGTCTTCGAGGATCGCGCGGAGCCCGCGGGCGCCGGTCTTGCGCTCGACGGCCAGCTCGGCGATCGCCTCGAGGGCCTCGGTCTCGAACTCGAGCGACACGCCGTCGAGCTCGAACATGCGCTGATACTGCTTGACGAGCGCGTTCTTCGGCTCGGTCAGGATCTCCATCAGCGCCTCGCGGTCGAGCGGTGAGACGGATGCCACGACCGGAAGACGCCCGATGAACTCGGGGATCAGGCCGAACTTGTGCAGGTCTTCGGGCTGCACCTCGCTGAACAGGTTGAGATCGTCGCCCTTGTTGTGAAGAGCCGCGCCGAAGCCGATGCCGTGCTTGCCGACACGCGACGAGATGATGTCTTCGAGGCCGGCGAAGGCGCCCGCCACGATGAACAGCACGTTCGTCGTGTCGATCTGGATGAACTCCTGGTGGGGATGCTTGCGTCCGCCCTGCGGCGGAACCGAGGCGACGGTGCCCTCGAGGATCTTCAGGAGCGCCTGCTGCACGCCCTCACCCGAGACGTCCCGCGTGATCGACGGATTCTCGGCCTTGCGCGCGATCTTGTCGACCTCGTCGATGTAGATGATCCCGGTCTCGGCGCGCTTGGTGTCGAAGTCGGCAGCCTGGATGAGCTTCAGGAGGATGTTCTCGACGTCTTCGCCGACGTAGCCGGCCTCGGTGAGGGCGGTCGCATCGGCGACCGCGAAGGGAACATTGAGACGCTTCGCGAGGGTCTGGGCCAGGTAGGTCTTGCCGCACCCGGTCGGGCCGATGAGCAGGATGTTGCTCTTGGCGATCTCGACCTCGTCGGCCCGCTGCTCTGCGGGCTGCAGGGTGCCGTGCGCGCGGATGCGCTTGTAGTGGTTGTAGACGGCGACGGCAAGGGCGCGCTTCGCGTCATCTTGCCCGACGACGTACTCCTCGAGGAAGGCGAAGATCTCGCGCGGCTTGGGCAGGTCGAAGTCGGCGACCGCGCCCTGATTGGACTCGGCCATGCGCTCGTCGATGATCTCGTTGCACAACTCGACGCATTCGTCGCAGATGTACACGCCGGGGCCGGCGATGAGCTGCTGCACCTGCTTCTGGCTCTTGCCACAGAAGGAGCACTTGAACAGGTCTGCGCTCTCTCCGATGCGTGCCATCATGATCCTCTTCGTCGCCAGGGCGGTCCCCCCGGATCTGACAACGAGCCTAATGGGTGACGGCGACATGCGGACGGATTGCGGCGCGGAATGTGGATGGCTGCCGTGCCGGCATGCGGGCTGCGCCGAATCGCCCCGCCCGAAGAGAACCGCGACGCCGTGTTCGCGCACGGCGGCGGCCACTCGCACCCGGCCCGCACCGGACGTGCGACGGCCCCGCCGCGGTGAGCGACGGGGCCGTTCGGATGCCACGTGTCGTGGCGGCATCCGTCAGATCACGCGGTGAGCGCCGGCTGCTGACCGCGCTTGCGCGAGGTGAGCACCTGGTCGACGAGGCCGTACACGACGGCCTCGTCGGCACTGAGGATCTTGTCGCGGTCGATGTCCTTGTTGACCTCTTCCTGCGTGCGATTGGAGTGCTTCGCGAGCGTCTCTTCAAGCCACGTGCGCATGCGCATGATCTCTTGCGCCTGGATCTCGATGTCGGACGCCTGGCCGTGGCCGGCCTCTCCCATCGCAGGCTGGTGGATCAGGATGCGCGAGTTCGGCAG
This sequence comes from Microbacterium sp. BWT-B31, assembly GCF_041379855.1. Classification (NCBI taxonomy): domain Bacteria; kingdom Bacillati; phylum Actinomycetota; class Actinomycetes; order Micrococcales; family Microbacteriaceae; genus Microbacterium; species Microbacterium sp. BWT-B31. The sequence continues at coordinate 107,169 of NZ_JBFECU010000011.1, read as the reverse complement.
CGCCAGGCGCTTTCCGGGCGCGCCGGCCGCCAGCAGCACCGCGGCCGCCGACGCGGCCTGGCCGAGCACCACCGTCTGGATCTGCGGCGCGATGTACTGCATCGTGTCGTAGATCGCCGTCATCGCGGTGAACGAGCCGCCCGGCGAGTTGATGTACATGATGATGTCGCGGTCGGGGTCCTGCGACTCGAGCACGAGCAGCTGCGCCATCACGTCGTCGGCCGACGCGTCGTCGACCTGCACGCCGAGGAAGATCACGCGGTCCTCGAACAGCTTGTTGTACGGGTCCTGGCGCTTGTAGCCGTAGGCCGTGCGCTCCTCGAACTGCGGGAGGATGTAGCGGCTGCTCGGAACCTGGAGGCCCTGAGGGACGCTCGGGATGCCGAAGGTCGGGGTGTTCATTCGGGTTCTCTCTCTTTCGCCTTCGGACGTCAGCTCGCGGTTCCGCCGCCGCCGATGACATCGGCAGCCGATTCGCGGATGTGGTCGACGAAGCCGTACTCGAGCGCCTCCTGCGCGCTGAACCAGCGGTCGCGGTCTCCGTCGGCGTTGATCTGCTCGACCGACTTGCCGGTCTGGGCGGCGGTGATCTCGGCGAGACGCTTCTTCATGTCGAGGATGAGCTGCGCCTGCGTCTGGATGTCGCTCGCCGTGCCGCCGAAGCCGCCGTGCGGCTGGTGCAGCAGCACGCGGGCGTTCGGCGTGATGTAGCGCTTGCCCTTCGTGCCCGCGGTGAGCAGCAGCTGACCCATCGAGGCGGCCATGCCGATGCCGACCGTCACGATGTCGTTCGGCACGAACTGCATCGTGTCGTAGATCGCCATGCCCGCGGTGATCGAGCCACCGGGCGAGTTGACGTAGAGGTAGATGTCCTTCTCGGAGTCTTCCGCGGCGAGCAGCAGGATCTTCGCGCAGATCTCGTTCGCGTTGTCATCGCGCACCTCCGATCCGAGCCAGATGATGCGGTCCTTCAGCAGCCTGTCGAAGACGCTCGTCGCGACAAGGGGTTCGGCCATGAGTTCTCCCGGTTTCCGTTCGTGTGAACGAATCTACCGGCGCGCCGCGGGCGACCCGCCCGTGTTCGCCGTGGGCAGAGCGTCAGCCGCGCGCGGCGCACAGCAGAGGGGACGGATGCCGCAGCATCCGTCCCCTCGTACACTCGATCGATCACGCCTCGTCGGCGGCCGCCTTCTTCTTGGCGGGCGCGCGCTTCTTGGCGGGCTTGCTCTCTTCGACGGGAGCCGCCTCGGCCTCCTCGGCCTCGATGATGGCGTCGGCGTCGGCGGCGGCATCCGCGATCTCCTGCGCCTCTTCCACGACCTCGTCCTCGTCGGCGATGAAGCCGGTCAGGTCGACGGGCTTGCCGTTGGTGTCGACGACGTTGACCTTGCCGAGCGCGACCGCGAGGGCCTTGTTGCGCGCGACCTCGCCGATGATGGCGGGGAGCTGATTGTTCTGCTGCAGGGCGTTCACGAAGTCCTGCGGGGCCATGCCGTACTGGGCGGACGACTGGATGAGGTACTGGGTGAGCTCGTCCTGCGAGACCTGCACGTCGACCTTCTCGGCGATCGCGTCGAGCAGCATCTGCGTCTTGAACTGCTTCTGGCTGGCCTCGGCGACCTCGGCGCGGTGCGCGTCGTCTTCGAGACGGCCCTCGGACTCGAGGTGGTTGTGCACCTCGTCTTCGATGAGCTGCGCGGGGACCGGGATCTCGACCTCGGCGAGCAGCTGCTCGATGAGCTTGTCGCGCGCGGCGGAGCCCTGCGTGAACGCCGACTGCTGGCCGACACGCTCAGCGAGGCTCTCGCGCAGCTCGGCGATGGTGTCGAACTCGCTGGCCATCTGGGCGAAGTCGTCGTCGGCGTCGGGGAGCTCGCGCTCCTTGACGGCCTTGACCGTGACCGAGACCTCGGCCTCTTCGCCGGCGTGGTCGCCGCCGATGAGCTTCGAACGGAACGTGGTGGACTCGTCCGCCGTGAGCGAGTCGATCGCCTCGTCGATGCCCTCGAGCAGCTCACCCGAGCCGACCTCGTACGACACGCCCTCGGCGCGGTCGATCTCGGCGCCGTCGATCGTGGCGACCAGATCGAGCTCGACGAAGTCGCCCTTCGCGGCGGGACGGTCGACCGTGACGAGCGTGCCGAAGCGCGAGCGCAGGCGGTCGAGCTCCTCGTCGATCGCGGCCTCGTCGACCTCGGCCGCCTCGACCTCGACGGTCGTGCCCTCGAAGGCGGGCAGCTCGAACTCGGGACGGACGTCGACTTCGACTTCGACCTTCAGGTCGCCCGAGAAGTCCTTCTCGTTCGGCCACTCGACGACGTCGGCGGACGGGCGCCCCAGCACGCGCACGTTCTGCTCGGCGACGGCGTCGCGGTAGAACGTGTCGAGGCCTTCGCTGACCGCGTGCTCGAGCACGGCGGTGCGGCCGATGCGCTGGTCGATGATCGGCGCGGGCACCTTGCCCTTGCGGAAGCCGGGGATCTGCACGTCCTGAGCGATGTGCTCGTACGCGTGGGCGATGCTCGGCTTGAGCTCTTCCGGGGTGACCGTGATGTGGAGCTTCACCCGGGTCGGGGTGAGCTTCTCGACGGTGGTCGTGACCATGCCTGTTCGTTCTCCTCGTGTGGTCCGCGCACGCGCGCGGCTGCTGAAGGTTGGGGTCTTTGGGGGCCGTGACGTCGGGCGGCAGGCAGGGACCTGCGGCCTCCTGGAGCCTTCGGGCCGAGCGCGACTCGCCTCGGCCTTCCCGGCTCGTCGCGATCTCCTCGACGTCAGCAGGCAGATCGGCGGACGGCCGCCTGCCAGTCTATCGGATCGTCATCGCGGAATCCTGACCGCGGCGATGCGGCACCGTACGCCCGCTCGTGCGCCCCGCGATGCGCGCTGCGCTCAGGCCACCCGCAGCTCTCGCTTCAGCACCTTGCCGAGCGTGTTGCGCGGAACCGCCTCGATGAACTCGACGTGCTTGGGTCGCTTGTACCCGGCGAGTTGTTCGCGGCACAGCGCGACGAGTTCGTCAGCGGAGACGTCCGCGCCCGGCTTGAGCACGACGAACGCGGCGGGAACCTCGCCCCAGGTGTCATCGGGCCGGCCGACCACTGCGACGTCGGCGACGGCGGGATGCGTGGCGAGGACGGCTTCCACCTCGGCCGGGTAGATGTTCTCTCCGCCGCTGATGATGACGTCCTTCACCCGGTCGATCAGGTGCACATAGCCGTTCTCGTCGAGATAGCCGACATCGCCCGAGCGATACCAGCCGTCCTCGGTGATCGCGGCACCGGTGGCATCCGGCTTGCCCCAGTAGCCCGCGAAGCGCTGCGGTCCGCGCACGAGCACTTCGCCGGCCTCGCCCACGCCGAGACGCTCGCCGCTCTCGAGGGAGGCGACGGCGAGTTCGGCGTGGAACACAGCCTTGCCCTGCGAGGAGGGCCGGCCGGGGCCCATCGAGGGGGCCTGGAACGTGACGCCGCCGGTGAATTCGGTGATGCCGTACACGACCTGGACCGGCACCCCGAACATGCCCGTGAACGCCTCCACGAGCGAAGCCGGAACCATCGCGCCGCCGCAGGTCACACTGAAGAGGCTCGAAGGATCGACCTGTGCCTGGGATGCCGCGTGCATGAGCGCCTTCAGCATGAGCGGGACGGTCATCATGGTGGTGATGCGCTCATCGGCGATCGTGCGCCACACCGCGGCGGGGTCGAAGTCGCGCAGGAACACCGTCGCGGTGCCCTTCAGCACGTTCGCCATCAGCGGCGCGAGCCCGCCGATGTGGAACATCGGGGCGACCAGCAGGAAGCGATGCGCCTGCTCCCAGACGAGGGTGGTCACCATGCCCTGCGCCGACCAGAACAGGTTCGCGCCGGTGAGGACCGCTCCCTTCGGGCGGCCGGTCGTGCCGGACGTGTACATGATCACGGCCGGGTCCGCCGCGGTGCCCACGGGAGCGTGCAGCGGCTCGACTCCAGTGGTCACGATGGGCAGGTACTCCTCGGGATCGCTGCCCACGACGGCACTGAACGACGACGGATCCCCGACCAGCGCCGCGGCCGTCTCGGCGAACTCCTCGTCGTACAGCAGCGCGGTGGCGCCGCTGTCGGCGACGACGTACGCGAGTTCGGGCAGCGGAAGCCGCCAGTTCGCCACGACCGCAATCGCGCCGATCCACGACGCCGCGAACAGCGACGTCGCAAGGAAGTCGCCGTTCTTCGCGAGGACCACGACGCGGTCGCCGCGCGCGACGCCGTTCGCCGCGAGGTGACCCGCGAGCGCTCCGGCCTCGCGCGCGGCCTGCGCGAAGGTGAGGCGGCGACCGCCCGAGACGTAGGCCTCGGCGTCAGGGGTGAGGTATGCGCGATTGCGCAGAAGTTGGGCGGGGGTCGGCTCCATCGTCGGTTCCCTTCGGGTGGGTGTGTGGTTGGGGGGGTTGAGGTCAGATCGCGATCGCGAAACGGTCGATGACGGCGTCCAGGTCGACGCCGGGCCCGAGCGTGCCGTATACGGCTCCGCGCTCGCCGGCGAGCCGGGAGGCGACGAAGGCGTCGGCGACCGGAGCGGGGGCGTGGCGCAGCAGGAGGGACGCCTGCAGCGCCACGGCGAGCTCGCCCACGACGCTGCGGGCGCGGTACTCGAGCGATTCCGGGTCGGCGAAGTGGCGCACGAGCCGGGCCGTGAACTCGTCGTAGCGGCGGTCCGCACCAGCCGATTCGCCGAGGAAGTCACGCAGCACGGCGAGCGTGTCGGGCTGCTTCGCTATCGCGCGCAGCGTGTCGAGGGCGGCAACGTTGCCGCTGCCCTCCCACACCGAGTTCAGGGGCATCTCGCGATAGATCCGCGGCATCCGCGACTCTTCGACGTAGCCGTTCCCACCCAGGCACTCCAACGCCTCGGCGGCATGCTCCGGACCGCGCTTGCACACGTAGTACTTCGAGATCGCCAGGCCGATGCGCCGCAGGAGCGGCGCCCGCCCGTCGCCGGCGAGGCCGTCGTCGATCAGCGACGCCAGCCACAGCGCCACCGTGGTGGACCCCTCGGCTTCGAGCGCGAGGTCGGCCAGGACGTTGCGCATGAGCGGCTGGTCGACGAGGGTGCGTCCGAAGGCGGCGCGGTGCCGCGCGTGATGGATCGCCTGGTGCACGCCGTTTCGCATCATCGTCGCCGTGCCGAGCGTGCAGTCGAGCCGGGTGCCGTTGACCATCTCGATGATGGCCGGCACCCCGCGTCCCTCTTCTCCCAGCCGCCAGCCCAACGCGTTCTCGTACTCGAGCTCGCTGCTCGCGTTCGAACGATTGCCGAGCTTGTCCTTGAGCCGCTGCAGGCGGATGGGGTTGCGCGTCCCGTCCGGGAGGACGCGGGGCAGCACGAAGCACGTGAGGCCGCCCGGCGCCTGCGCGAGCGTGAGGAGGATGTCGGACATCGGAGCGGAGGTGAACCACTTGTGCCCGACGATGCGATACGAGCCGTCCGCGAGCGGCTCGGCCGTCGTCGTGTTGGCGCGGACGTCGGAGCCGCCCTGCTTCTCGGTCATCGACATGCCCGCGGTCAGGCCGCGCTTGCCGGTGGGCTCGCGCAGCCCGAAGTCGTAGTCTCGCGACGTCAGCAGCGGCTCGTAGACGGCCGCGAGCTCGGGGGTCGCGCGCAGCGCGGGCACCGCGGCGTACGACATCGTGACGGGGCATCCGTGCCCGGCGTCGACGCCCTGCCACACGCTGTACTTCGCGGCGCGCACCAGGTGCGCATGGCGGGTGTCGTCCGCCCAGGCGGCGGCGTGGATCCCGAAGCCGAAGGCCGTGCGCATGAGTTCGTGGTACGACGGGTCGTACTCGACCTCATCGATCCGGTGCCCGTAGCGGTCGTGCGTGCGCAGCACGGGCTCGTTCCGCTCGGCGAGGTCGCCGAGCGTGAGGGCGTGCGCGCTCCCTGCGGCTCGCCCGACGTCATCGAGCCCGCTGAGCGCATCCGCCGCCCCGGCACGCTCGAGCGCCTCGCGGATCGACGGCACCTCGGCGGCGTTGTAGTCGACCAGAGGCGGCACCTGGTTGAGCACCTCGTGCGTGATCATGACTGCTCCTTCGATGTGTGGTGAAGAGTGGGCGTGGCGTCGCTCACCGAAAGCGCGGTCAGCTCGCCGCGGAAGTCCTCGTACGCCTGGTGCAGTTCGTCGGCGGGCCAGTGCTCGGGGGCCAACTCTTCGGGCAGCACCGGATCGTCGCGCAGCAGCCGCACAGCGGCGGCGGCGGCGGTCAGACGCACGACCGGCGCGGCAGCCCCTTCTCGCAATGCGCCGAGGAGCAGCCGCGCCTCGCCCGCCCAGTCGGCCAGGTTCCACAGCTCGCGACTGAGCGCGCGGTCGTCGTCGGGCAGGCTCGAGAACACGCGCAATGCGGTGTCGGTCGCCGGTCCGGGTTCGTCGAGATTGTCGGGTCGGAGCCAGACGCCCTCGCGAAGTTCGGCGAAGCGGAATCGCGCCATGGTGGAGCGCAGTGCCTGGCGCTCCTCGGCCGGCCGACCCGCCGCGACGACGACGACCGTGCGCCACATGCCGGTATACGGCCGCCTCCGTGGATGCACGAGTTCCTCGGTCACGGACTGACGCACCGCGTGCCGGTCGCCGAGCGAATACACCGCGTCACTGACGACGACGTCCCCGGCGGCGGTCATGCGCGACAGCGCGACGCGCATCGTCGCGGGGGCGATGTCGAAGTGCGCTCCCAGCCGGACCAGATCGGATGCCGCCATCTGCGGCGGACGCGAACCCAGGAGCAGGCTCAACGCCACCGAGCGCGCGCTCAGAGGCGGCATCAGGTCGTCGAGCGTTCGCATCGTCGCGGCATCCCATCATCGGTATTACAGTTCCCACACGATTGATGCTTGACTGTAACACGACACGCCGGGTGTGTTCGCCACCGCGAGACCGCGTCTGCGCGCGCGAGGGCGCCCCACTTCACCGCGTCGGTGATCACCCGGCAGACCGCGCGTCTGCGCGCACGAGGTCACCACGGCTGGGGAAGCCCTCGACGATCGGAAGTCGCGACCTCACCTGCGCACGAGTGCGAGTCGTGTCGAGGATGCGACGTTGTCGGGGCGACAGGATTTGAACCTGCGGCCTCCCGCTCCCAAAGCGGGCGCTCTACCAAGCTGAGCTACGCCCCGGGCGGGTGCGCACGCGAGTGCGCCGTATTCGGCCCCGGCAAGTCTAGCCGACTCGGTAGAGCGAGAATGCCGGATGCCCCGCTCAGCCCATCCGCTCCACCCACTGCGCGCGCCATTCGGCGGGCGGGAAGGGCTTGGTCCAGTACGCCGTCTCTTTCGCGATGAGCCCGTCGCGCAGTTCGAAGATGAACACGGTCTGGAACGGATCCCCGTCGCCGTAGTCGAGGTCGGCCTCGGCGACCCACAGGTCTCCGTCGCCGGTCAGCCGCCGCGGCGTGATCTTCGGCAACTGAGGGAAAGCGCCGTACACCGCGCGGCGATTGTCGCCGCCGACGATCCGCTCCCCCGACTGCGGCCACTCCATGACCGCGTCCTCGTGGAACACGTCGTCCATTCCCGCGACGTTGCCCGCATTCAGCGTCGCGATCAGCGCCTCGACCGTGGACCTGCCGTCGTTCGACATCACTGTCTCCTCCCGTGGAACCGCGCGGAGGCTGGCGTGTGGAAAAGTGCTGGCCGCATCGTGTACTACGATTGGTCGGTGCCCGTCAGCGGGCGCACGGGGATGTAGCTCAATGGTAGAGCCTCAGTCTTCCAAACTGATTACGCGGGTTCGATTCCCGTCATCCCCTCCACCACCGTCCGGTCAGTCCTGCGCCGCTTGGGCCTGCTCGTGCGTCGCAGAGTGCCCGCGGTAGCCCACCGCGTTGCGCACGAGCCCCTCCTTCTCCTCCTCGGTCAGTTCGCGCCGCACCTTCGCGGGGACGCCGGCCACGAGGGATCCAGGAGGCACCTCGGTGCCTTCGAGCACGAGGGCCCCGCCGGCGACGAGGCTTCCCGCGCCGATGCGCGCGCGGTTCAGCACGACCGCGCCCATGCCGATGAGGGATCCGTCCTCGATGGTGCAGCCGTGGACGACCGCGTTGTGGCCGACCGAGACGTTCTCGCCGATGACGACGGGAGCGCCCCGGTCGACGTGCACCGACACGTTGTCCTGCAGGTTGCTGCCCGCACCGACCGTGATCGTGTCGCCGTCGGCGCGCAGCACCGCGTTGTACCAGACGCTCGCGCCCTCGCCGAGGGTGACGGCGCCGATCACGCGGGCGCCGGCTGCCACGAACGAGGTCTCGTGCAGAGCGGGCACGGCACCGGGAAGGGACAGGATCGAGGCATCTTCGGCGATGGTCATGGAGTCAGCCTAAAGGCGGGCGCGCCGCGCGAGAGGACGGGGGATCTCGATACGCCCGCTGAGCGGGCTACTCGATCGGCGGGGTCGAGCGACCGGCCAGCGCCGCCTCGATCGCCTCGGTGTACCAGGGTCGCAGGGTGTCGACGAACGTCACGGTCAGGTGGTCCTGGTCCCGGTAGAGGTTCGCGCCGCCCACCACGGGGTAGCACGTCGAGTCGTCGCAGAACACGTCAGTGAAGTCGAGCAGTGTGACGCGGTCGAGGCCGGCTGAGGCATCCCTCAACGGATCGTTCTCGACCAGCAGGTCCGATCGCGCACCGCTGCACTCGTCCTGCGCACGCGTGCGCAGGCACTTGTTCGGGTCGGTCTCCCACACGGGGTTGTCCACGACGGTGATGACGGGCACACCGCGGTCGAGCATCTCGCCCCACGCCTCGCGGTAGCCGGCGACGGCGGCGTCGTGCGACGAGTCGAAGCCGGCTGCCGAGTAGGGCGTGGTGGCGATCGCCGCGGTGAACACGGCGTCGACGTCGAGGTCGGCCAACTGCGCGGTCACGGCGTTGCGCCAGTCGGTGCAGGCGACGCCGAAGGCTCCCGCCGTCGACAGGGGCGTGGTGTTCCACGGGCAGGCGCCTTTGAAGAAGGTCACGAGGCGCCACCCGTTGTCGTGCGAGATCAGCTCGAACGTCGACAGCAGCTGGAAGGCGTGGCTGTCTCCGATGAGCACGACAGTCGGGGCATCCGGGTCATCCGAGCCGAACTCGCACGAGACCGCACGCGCGTCGTTCAGCTGCACGAAGCACTGCTCGTCGGCCGGCCGGTCCACGCCCGCGAAGCCAGGGGCCGGCAGGATCGTGTCGCCGAAGTCGGTCCCCTCGCACGTGGGATCGAGGACCGATGCCGCGCCGAAGCACTCCGGCGGGTTCGCGCGCAGCTGCTCCAGCGCCTGTACGCCCTCGCGGTAGGCCGGCGCGTTCACGGCCCACGCCGTGCCGGCGACCCCCGCCACAAGCGCCATCGCCGCGAGCGAGGACCACAGCGTGACGCGCGCGCGCCGCCCGGTGAGCACCTTCCAGCTGCGCGCGGGGTCCTCCACGAAGCGCTTGGTGAGCCATGCGAGCACGAAGCACAGAGCCAGCAGCGCCACGCGGTGGTAGATCGTCAGGCCCCAGAACGGCACCGACGGCGCGATGATGATGAGCGGCCAGTGCCACAGGTACAGCGAGTAAGAGATGTCGCCGACGAACTGCGCCGGACGGATCGCCAGCACCCGCGTGGGATACCACCAGCGGTCGGCATTCGACGCAGCGATGATCGCCGCCGCACCGAGGGTCGGCAGCGCCGCCGCGTAGCCCGGGAACACCGTCTGCCCGTCGAACGTGAAGACCGCCACGAGCACCGCGGCGACGCCCGCCCAGCCCAGCACAAAGCTGCCGACCGCGTTGCGGACGCTGAGCATCGGAACGAGGGCGACCATCGCGCCGATGCCGAACTGCCACATGCGGCCGAAGGTCACGAAGTAGGCGGGCGCCGGGTTGGTGAGGGTGAAGATCACGCAGAACACGAAGGATGCCACGGTCACCACGCCGAGCGCGCCGATCACCGCGCGCCGCCGGGCGCCGCGCAGCCACTTCACGCCGATCCACGCCGCCAACAGCATGATGAGCGGCCACATCACGTAGAACTGCTCCTCGAGCGAGAGCGACCAGTAGTGCTGCACGGTCGTCGGGTCGCCCGAGTGGTTCAGGTAGTCGGCCGCGTTGAGCGCGAGATACCAGTTCTCGACGTAGAAGGTGGACGCGATGATCTCGCGCACCTCGTTGGGCAGCGCCGAGGTCGGCATGAGGTACGCCGAGCCTGCCACGATCGCGCAGAACAGCAGCACGAGAAGGGATGCCGGCAGCAGGCGCCGTGCGCGCCGCGCCCAGAACTGCGACAGACGCACCGCCCCGGTCGCGGTGAGCTCGCGCATCAGGTGCGACGTGATCAGGAAGCCCGAGATCACGAAGAAGATGTCGACGCCGACATACCCGCCCGACACCCGGGCCGGCCAGAAGTGGTAGAGCACGACGCTGAGCACCGCGACCGCGCGCAGGCCCTGCACGTGCGGAATGAACCGCGACGACACGGCGTGCTCGGACGATCCCCCGAGCACGCCCGACGGGGGCGCGGCGAGGTCGGTCGGGGCGAGGCGGTCGTCAGCGGATGGCACCCCTCGACGTTAGCCGGTAACGCGCCATGGCCATCTTCGATCCCGGTAAGACGAGCCTTCACTTGCTTGCGGAATGCGAGAGGCCGAGTAGCGTTTCAACCACCGAGGGCCGATACGGTCCTCCGAAACAATCGGAGGCGAGCTATGACCAAGACTCACACGACCCCCGCGACCGCCGCAGACCCCACGGTTGCCGCAGCGGCGGCGCAGTTCCTCAGCCCCGTCGTCATCGGGCTCCAGGCGCTCGCTGTCAACGGCAAGCAGGCGCACTGGAACGTCCGCGGCGCCAACTTCATCGCGATCCACGAACTGCTCGACTCGGTCGTCGACCACGCCCAGGATGGCGCGGATGCGGCTGCCGAGCGCATCGTCGCCCTGGGCCTGCCGGTCGACGCGCGCGTCGCCACGGTGGCCAGCAAGACCACCACGGCCGTCGGCGGCGGCTTCACGCAGTGGGAGGACATGATCCGCGCTGTGATCGCCGACATGGACCCGGTGATCGCCGACGTGCAGGCCGCGATCGACGGTCTCGACGAGATCGATCTGGCCAGCCAGGACATCGCGCTCGCGATCAAGGAGTCGCTCGAGAAGGACCGCTGGTTCCTGTTCGCGCACCTCGCGGAATAGACGCGCGGCGGGTCGATGCTGCGCAGCAGCGCTGAGGCGTCGCGGGTCCAGATCGAGTGCCGCCGAAGGCGGTGCGTCGAGATCTCTCCCCCAGCGCCCTGAACCCGACGCCGCGAAGCCCCCGGTTCACGCCGGGGGCTTCGTCGCGTCGGGCACGAAGCGGCACCCACGGCGATGTGCCGACGCGACGACGCAGCGCCGCCGGGCGCCGACGTCGCCGGGCTCAGGCGACGTGGGTCAGCCGGCCCTCGATCATCGTGGCGAACACGCGCTGCGCGCGCAGCCGCGCCTCGTCGGCCGTGAGCGGATTGTGCTCGACGAGGGCGAGATCGGCGACGGCACCGGGCTCGATCGTCGCGGCGCCCTCGCCCGAGCCGCCGTGGGTCGACGCGGCCAGCGCGGTCGCGGCATCCAGTGCCTGCTCCGGACGCCACGCGGGGCGCCCGTCGCGCGTGCGGAACACCGCCGCCGCGATGGCCGCCCAGGGGTCGAGCGGTGAGACCGGGGCGTCCGATCCGAAGCGCAGCACCGCGCCCGACTCGGCGAGCGCGCGCAGCGGGTAGGCGATCGCGGTCTGCCCTGCCCAGATGGTGTCGGTGAGGTCGCGGTCGTCGATCGCGTGCTCGGGCTGCACGCTCGCGGCCACGCCCAGGCGAGCCAAGCGCGGGATATCGACCGCCGACACGAGCTGCGCGTGCTCGATCGTGCCCACGGCGCCGCTCGCGGCGAACGCGTCCAGCGCGTGCGAGTTCGCGACGTCTCCGATCGCGTGGATCGCGCACGCGAGCCCCGCGCCGGTGGCCCGGGTCATCAGCTCGACGAGGTCGGCCGGGTCTACGGTCAGCACCCCGTGGTTGCGCGGGTCACCCGGATACGCGTGCGAGCACGCCGCGGTGCGGGTGCCGAGCGAGCCGTCGGTGATCACCTTGAGCGGACCGACGCGAACGAGATCGGAGACCGCCCCCCGCACCCGATCGCCGGTGCGCAGCCCCTCGGCGATCGCCCGGTCCAGCAGGTCGGGGTAGATCCCGAATTCCACACGCAGCACGTCGAAGCCCGCGTCCAGGCGCCTCGCCCACGCGGGCTCGTTCCACGCCATGTCGAGGTCGACGAGACCGACGACACCGCGGGAGGCGGCATCGGTCGCCATCTGCGTCACCAGCGCCTCGCCGATCGCCGGATCGACCTCGTTGAGACGGCGCGAGATCTCGAACGCGGGCACCTCGCGCAGCAGACCGGTGCCGTCGGACTCGAACCCCTCGCGCCGCAGCGCCGCGGAGTTCAGCCAGACGCTGTGCACGTCGGCGTTGATGAGGTAGGTCGGCACGTCGCCGGTCGCCGCGTCGAGCAGGGCGAGCGAGGGCGCGTCCGCCCACAGCGCGTCGCGGAACCCGGTGCCGACGCGGCGGCCGTCTGCGAGCACGGGCGCGGCCGACATGATGCGGGCGGCTTCGGCAGCGGATGCCGCCTGCCCGAGGTGCTCGCGCTGCGCGACGAGCGCCCACTGCACGGTGTGCACGTGGTGATCCCACAGGCCCGGGATGAGCCACATCCCGCTCGCGTCGAGCACGGTGCCGTGTCGGGACAGTGCTCCGGCCGCAGCGATGTCGGCGATGACGCCGCCTGTGAGGTGGATGTCGACGGGCTCGTCGCCGAACGGATCGAGGCGGTCGGGAACGGCCAATCGCGCGTTCGCGATCACCGCGACGCGCTCGCCGCGTGCGAGGGTCACCGCGGCGCGCTTTCGGCGGCCGCCCGCGCGGCGGCGATCGCGTCGTGCGCGCGGCGCATCTCGGCGGCCAGCTGTGGGTCGGCGTACGGCCCGTCGCCCGAGAGCTCGGCGATGATCGTCTCGACCACCTCGGGGGTCTTGTTCTGGCTGAGCTTGCGCTTGGCCACCACCCGGGTCGGTGTCAGCCGGAACCCCACGGTGCCCCTCTCGAGCTTCTGCACGAACGACGGGTCGTTCGGCGGCTGCCACAGGTGCCGCGGCTTCGACAGGCGGCTCTCGAACCGCGCGACGAGCTTCTCGAGCACCCGCAGGTTCTCTTCGGGCGAGAGCAGCTCGGGAATGCCCGTCAGGTGCGCCGAGACGAAGTTCCACGTCGGCACCGACTGCACGTCGCCGTACCAGCCGGGCGAGATGTAGCCGTGCGGCCCCTGCACCACGACGAGCAGCTCGCGTTCGCCCAGTCCCAGCACGACCTCGTCGGGGCGCCCCACGTGCCCCACGATCGTGAGGTCGTCGCGCTCGTCGTCCAGGAGCACCGCGTAGTGCGAGGCGACGAGCCCGTCGTCGTTACGACTCACGAGAGTGACCCACGGATTGCCGTCGACGAGCCGCCGCAGCTCGCCGACGTCGGTCATCGCGAAGGAGGGGTTCTGGCGCACCTGTACAGCCTACTTAGCGCGGGGTTTCGGCTCGGCCGCTCCGCAGAGCCCGCTCAACCTCGACTCGTCACGCCTGGCAGCGCGGGCACCAGTAGAGCTTGCGGCCCGCCGCCTCTTCGACGACGATCGCCGTGCCGCACACCCGGCACGGCAGCCCCGCACGGTGGTACACCCAGTGCCGGTCGTCGCGGCTGGCCATCGCGGCGCGGTACGCCTCGGGGTCGAGGTCGTCCATGGTCATCATCTGCCCGGTCTCGACGCCGATCGACAGCAGCCGCACCCAGTCGCGCCAGATGCCTCGCACGACCTCCTCTCCCACCTCTCGGCCGGGCGTGTGCGGGTTCTGCCGCGCGCGGAACAGCAGCTCTGCGCGATACACGTTGCCGATGCCGCTGACCACCGCCTGGTCCATGAGCAGCAGCCCGATCGCCGTCGGCTTGCGCCGCACGACCGAGGTGAAGCGCTCCTGGCCCTCTGCGACGTCGTCGACGAGCGGGTCGGGACCGAGCTTGGAGATCGTCGCGGCGACCTCGTCGGGAGTCCGCAGCTCGCACGCGGTGGGTCCGCGCAGGTCGGCGCAGGCCACGTCGGTGAGCAGGCGCAGCCGCACCTGACCGACCACGGGCGGCGGCCACTGGTCGCCCTCGTCTGCAAGACCGGTGGTCTGCTCCGACATGCGCACGTGCACGCGCGTGCGGCGCGGCGCGCCGATCGAGGTCAGCGAGTTCTCGCCCGCGCCGTCGAACACCGGGTCGCCGTCGAGCACCGTCCCGCGCTGATTCGTCTGCCCCATGCGCCCGTTGGCGGAGGCGATGGTGGGATCGACGAGGATCTCGCCGGCGAAGTCCCACGCGCCGTACATGCCCAGGTGCACGCGCAGCCACAGGTCGTCATCGAACTCGAGGAACATCTGCTTGCCGACGGCGCGCACGCCCGTCGCGGTTCGGCCCGAGAGGACGGCTGCGCCCTCGGCGAACCTGCCCTGCGGGCTCGAGGCCGACACTGGGCTCCCGACGAAGTTGCGGTCGAACTGGCGGGCGATGCGATGGACGGAGTGCCCCTCCGGCATCAGCCGGCTTCGGGGTCGAACGAACTGTCGGTCGCAGCGAGCACGTCGGGCCCGCCCGCCGTCGCGCGGGGGTCGGGCTCGAGGGTGCCGTCGTTCTCGAACGCCGCGATCTGCGCGATGCGCCGCACGTGGCGCTCCTCGTTCGAGAAGGGCGTGGCCACGAAGCGATCGATGAACTCGGCCACCTGGTCGAACGTGTGCTGGCGCGCGCCGATCGCGATCACGTTCGCGTCATTGTGCTCGCGCGCGAGCTCGGCGGTCGCGATGCTCCACACCAGGGCGGCGCGGATGCCGGGAACCTTGTTCGCCGCGATCTGCTCACCGTTGCCCGAACCGCCGAACACGACGCCGAGGGCTTCGACGCCGGCCTCCTGGTCGCGCACGACCGCCTGGGCGGCACGGATGCAGAACGCCGGGTAGTCGTCGACCGGGTCGTACTCGATCGGACCGTGGTCGATCACGAAGTGGCCCTGCTCGGCGAGGTGGTGCTGGAGCTGGGTGGAGAACTCCAGGCCCGCGTGGTCGGTCGCGATGTGGATGCGCATGTACTCAATCCTAGGGACGCACGCACGCCCCCGGACGCCTGGCGGGGCCTTCCGCCGCGGTCAGGGGGCGATGCCCGCCGCCGCCGGCTTGAAGCCCGCGCGCACGTTCTCGCAGCATGCCGGACGGCACACGTCGAACCAGGGACCGAACCGCGTGACGTGGGGGCGCTCGGCGGCGGGAGTGCCGTTGAGGCGCTCCTCGACGAGGTCGACGAGCCCCGACACGAACGCCGGGTCGACGCCGGGGGTCTGGGTGCGGACGACGGCCAGGCCCGCCTGGGCCGCGGCATCCATCGCCTCGGTGTCGAGGTCCCACAGGACCTCCATGTGGTCGCTCACGAAGCCGAGCGGCACGATCGCGACGGCCTTCACGCCCTCGCCGGGCAGGCCCGCGATGACGTCGTTGACGTCGGGCTCGAGCCACGGCTGGCTCGCCGGGCCGGAGCGCGACTGGTAGACGAGCTTCCATCCGATTCCGGCGGCGCCGGGAACGGATGCCGCAACCTCTGCCATCACGTACGCCGCCACGGCCTCGTGCTGGGCCGCGTACGCGCCGCCCTCGCCCCACTCGCGGTGCAGGTCGTCGCCCTCGCGCGGACCCGAGCGCTGGGCGTCGGCGGTGGGCACGCTGTGCGTCGAGAACAGCACGCGGATCTCGCTGGGCGACAGCCCCTCGGCGACGAAGCCGGCGACCGCGTCCCGCACGCCGTCGACGAACGGCTGCACGAAGCCGGGGTGGTCGAAGAACTGGCGCACCTTGTCGATCGTCACGGCTCCCGCGAGTCCGGTGTCGTCGAGCACGCGGGCGAAGTCCTCGCGGTACTGGCGGCAGCTCGAGAACGAGCTGTACGCGCTGGTCGCGATCGCGATCAGGTTCGTGTAACCGCAGGCCGCGGCATCCGTCACCGCCTCATCGAGGTACGGGGCCCAGTTGCGGTTGCCCCAGTAGACGGGCAGGTCGAGCCCGCGTCGGGCCAGTTCGCCCTCGATCGCGGCTTTGAGCTGCCTGTTCTGCGCGTTGATCGGGCTCACTCCGCCGAAGGCGCGGTAGTGGTGCGCGACCTCTTCGAGCCGTTCGTCGGGGATGCCGCGCCCCCGCGTGACATTGCGCAGGAACGGGATCACGTCGTCCTGCCCCTCGGGCCCGCCGAAGCTCGCGAGCAGGATCGCGTCGTACGCGACGGGCCGCTCGACGTGCGCCGCACCCGAGGCGGCGGCGGGGGAAGCGAAGGGGACGATGCCGGCCTCCGCCGGCGAGGACTGCGGGGCTGCGGGCGCGCTCATCCTTCTATCCTGACACTCCCGTCTGGATGGCGCGCCCGGCGGCCGTCCGCCGGTGACTCCTGGCGATATGATGACTTCATCATGCCAATCACTCAGCAGCAGCGCCCGCTGTACGAGGTCAAGGCCGGACTGTTCAAAGGCCTCTCGCACCCGTTCCGCATCCGCATCCTCGAACTGCTCTCGGCAGCGCCCGAGCTCAGCGTCGCCGCCCTCCAGGAGGAGACCGGGCTCGAGGCGTCCCACCTCTCGCAGCACCTCGCCGTGCTCCGCCGCCACCGGCTCGTCGCCTCCGAGCGCCGTGCGAGCCACGTGTTCTACCGGCTCGCCGATGCTCGGGTCGCCGACCTGCTCGCCGTCGCACGCGCGCTGCTGCTGGACATCCTCCGCACCGACGGCGCGCGCCTTGCGGACGCCGAAGATCTGCCGGCGCTGGCCCCGATGCCGCGATGACCGGGACCGTGACCTCCGACGCCGCCCAGCCCTCGCGCGCACGCCGCGCGGCCTCCGCCGCGCTCGCGCTGCTGCCCGCGCCCGCCGACTACCGGCCCGCGCGCCGCACGTGGCGCTCCGACCTCGTGGCCGGGGTGACCGTGGGCATCGTCGCGCTGCCCCTCGCGCTCGGCTTCGGGGTGAGCTCCGGCCTCACCGCCGAGCAGGGGCTGGTCACGGCGATCGTCGCCGGCGTCATCGCCGCCGTGTTCGGCGGGTCGAACGTGCAGGTGTCGGGACCCACCGGCGCGATGGTCGTCGTACTGCTGCCCATCGTGGCCACGCACGGCGCCGGCGCGGTCGCCGCCGTCAGCGTGCTCGCAGGCATCGTGGTGCTCGTGGCGGGCGCGCTGAGGCTCGGGCGCGCCGTGTCGTTCATCCCGTGGCCGGTGATCGAGGGCTTCACGCTCGGCATCGCGGTCATCATCTTCCTTCAGCAGGTTCCACTCGTCGTGTCGCCGACGACGCCGCACGCGGGCGAGCACAGCTCGAACGCCGTCGTTGCCGCCGTGCAGTCGATCGCGGGCGCGGACTGGGCGTACGTCCCGTGGGCGCTCGGCGCGGTCGCGATCGTCGCGGCGTGCATGCTGTTCGCGCCCAGGATCCACCGTTCGCTGCCCGGCTCGCTCATCGGCATCGTGATCGTCGCGGTGCTCGCCGCAGTGCTGCCGACGCCTCTCGCGGTGATCGGCGCCCTCCCGTCGTCGCTGCCCGCACCCGCACTGCCCATGCTCGACCTCGGCGCGCTGGTGGGGCTTGCCCCGGCGGCGCTCACGGTCGCCGCGCTGGCGGCCATCGAGTCGCTGCTGTCGGCGCGGGTGGCGGCATCCCTCGCCGACACCGGCCCATACGACCCCGACCGCGAACTGGTCGGTCAGGGTCTCGCGTCGATCGGCTCGGGCATGTTCGGAGGGATGCCTGCAACGGGCGCGATCGCACGCACCGCAGTCAACGTGCGTTCGGGCGGACGCACGCGCATCGCGTCGATCACACACGCGGTCGTGCTGCTGCTCATCGTGCTGGTCGCCTCAGGACCGGTGGGGGCGATCCCGCTCGCCGCCCTCGCGGGGGTGCTCATGATCACTGCGACGCGCATGGTGCACGCCGCGACCGTGCGCTCGATCCTGCACTCCACGCGCGCCGATGCCCTCGCATTCGTGATCACGGCGGTGATCACGGTCTCGTTCGACCTCATCATCGCGGTCGCGATCGGGATGCTGTGCGCCGGGGTGTTCGCGATCCGCAATCTTTCACGGGCGACGGGCGTGCGACGCGAGCCGATTCCCGGCGCGCCCGAGCCGGGAGACGAGCGCATCGCGATCATCCGGTTCGACGGGCCGCTCTTCTTCGCCGCGGCCGACCGCGTGTTCGAGACTGTGACACACACCAAGGGCGTGTCGGTCGTGATCCTGCGCATGTCGCAGCTCGAACTCGTGGACGCGACCGGCGCCCGCGTGCTCACCGAGATCGTCCAGTCCCTCGAGCGGCGCGGCGTGACGGTGCTGATAAAGGGTGTCCAGCCCGGCCACGAGGAGCTGTTCCGCACGGTCGGCGTGCTCGGTTCGCTGCGGCACCACAACCACCTGTTCGCCGACCTCGCCGCCGCCGTCGAGCACGCGCGCAGCCACGTCGAACGCGAGCGTCGCGCCGCCTGAGGCCCGGGCCGGCCGGGCGGGATGCCGCGCCCTGGCGTAGGCTGTCAGGGTTGCCGTGCAGCCGCATCCCGCGACCGTTCGGATCGAGCAGCGGCGCCGCCGCGCACCGCTGCTCGCCCCACCCCTCACCCCTGGGAGCCACGCAGTGCCTGGAGAGAACCTCACCCGCGTCGAGGCGCAGGAGCGCCGCGCGATCGTCGACACGCAGTCGTACGACGTCTCGCTCGACCTCACCCGCGGAGCCGAGGTCTTCGGCTCGCGCACCGTCGTGCGCTTCACCGCGACCGAGGGCGCGTCGACGTTCATCGACCTCATCGCGCGCGAGGTGCGCGAGATCACGCTCAACGGCCGGTCGATCGACCCTCAGGCAGCGTTCGCCGACTCGCGCATCGCGCTGGGCCCCCTCGCGGCCGACAACGAGCTCGTCGTCGACGCGGACTGCCTGTACACCAACACCGGCGAGGGCCTGCACCGCTTCGTCGACCCGGTCGACGGCGAGGTGTACCTGTACTCGCAGTTCGAGGTGCCCGACTCGCGCCGCGTGTACGCGGTGTTCGAGCAGCCCGACCTCAAGGCGACGTTCCAGTTCACCGTCACGGCTCCCGAGCCGTGGAAGGTCGTCTCCAACTCCCCCACGCCCGAGCCGAAGAAGCACGGCGACGGCACCGCGACGTGGCGCTTCGAGCCCACCCCGCGCATCTCGTCGTACATCACGGCGCTCATCGCGGGCCCCTACGAGTCGACGTTCTCCGAGCTCACGAGCGCGTCGGGCCGCGTCATCCCGCTCGGCGTGTACGGGCGCAAGAGCTTGTGGCAGCACCTCGACGCGGACTACATCTTCGACAAGACCCGCGAGGGCTTCGCGTACTACGAGGCGAAGTTCGACTACCCCTACCCGTTCGCCAAGTACGACCAGCTCTTCGTGCCCGAGTTCAACGCGGGCGCGATGGAGAACGCCGGCGCGGTGACCTTCACCGAGACCTACGTCTTCCGCTCGAAGGTGACCGATGCCGTCAAGGAGCGCCGCGTCGTCACGATCCTGCACGAGCTCGCCCACATGTGGTTCGGCGACCTCGTCACCATGAAGTGGTGGAACGACCTGTGGCTCAACGAGTCGTTCGCCGAGTGGGCCTCGACGATCGCGACCGCCGAGGCGACCGAGTGGACCGAGGCGTGGACCACCTTCAACGCCATGGAGAAGTCCTGGGCGTACCGCCAGGACCAGCTTCCCTCGACCCACCCGGTCGTCGCGCAGATCAACGACCTCGACGACGTGCAGGTCAACTTCGACGGCATCACGTACGCCAAGGGCGGGTCGGTGCTCAAGCAGCTGGCCGCATGGGTGGGCATCGAGCAGTTCTTCGCCGGTGTCGCCGCCTACTTCAAGAAGCACGAGTGGTCGAACACCGAGCTGTCCGACCTGCTCTCGGAACTCGAGCGCACAAGCGGCCGCGAGCTGTCGAGCTGGTCGAAGAAGTGGCTCGAGACCGCCGGGGTCAACACCCTCTCGCCTGAGATCGTCACCGACGAGCACGGGGTGATCACGCGCTTCGCGATCGTGCAGACCGCGCCCGCCGACTACCCGACGATTCGCCCGCACCGCCTCGGCGTCGGGTTCTACGACGTGCAGGGCGACGCCCTCGTGCGCACGCACCACGTCGAGCTCGACGTCGACGGCGACCTCACCGAGGTCGCCCAGCTCAAGGGCCGTCACCGCCCGGCGCTCGTGCTGCTCAACGACGAAGACCTCGCCTACGCGAAGATCCGTCTCGACGCCGAGTCGCTGCGCACCGCGATCTCCTCCCTCGCGAAGATCAGCGACCCGCTCGCCCGGTCGCTCGTGTGGGGGGCGGCGTGGGATCAGACACGCGATGCGGAAGGCTCCGCGTCGGACTACATCGACCTCGTGCTCGGCAACATCGGCTCCGAGACCGAGTCCACGACCGTGCGCACGACGCTGGGCCAGCTGCAGCTCGCCGCCAACGCCTACGTGTCGCCCGAGAAGCGCACCGCGACCCGCGAGAAGGTCGCCGACGGGCTGTGGCAGCTCGCGCAGGGCGCCCAGGCTGGCAGCGACAGCCAGCTGCAGTTCGTCACCGCCTTCGCGAGCGCCGCGTCGACCGCCGACCAGTGGGAGCGCGTGCGCGAGGTGCGCGACGGCGTGATCGCCTTCGACGGACTCGCGATCGACACCGACCTGTCGTGGCAGCTGCTCGTGTCGCTCGCCGCCGGGGGCCTGGTCACCGACGCCGACATCGACGCCGCGCTGGCCGCAGACAACACCGCCAAGGGCGGCGAGTTCGCCGCGCAGGCGAAGGCGGCCCTCCCCGGCGCCGAGGCAAAGCGCGCCGCGTGGGCGAAACTGGTCGACAACCACGACCTGCCGAACACCATCGTGCGCTCGGCGGCCCTCGGCTTCACGCACCCCGCGACGGTCGCCGACCTCGACGCGTTCGTGGCGCCCTACTTCGAGATGATCGTGCCGATCTGGAACTCGCGCTCGTACAAGATCGCCGAGTACCTCATCTCGGGCCTGTACCCGTCGCCGCTCGCGAACACCGCGCTGCGCGACGCGACGCGCGCGTGGCTCGAGGCCAACGGCGAGGTCGCTCCGGCGCTGCGACGGCTCGTTCTCGAGGGACTCGCGGGCGTCGAGCGCGCGATCGCCGTGCAGGCGCGCGACGCGCAGTAGACCCGAGGGGCGGATGCCTCGTACACCTCGCCCGGCACGGTCACGGCGGCGGAATCGGGCTTCTGGACGCTCCCGTTCGGGATCGCCGGCGGGATCTTCGCCCTGGCCGGCGTCCTCACGCTGTGGTTCGGCCGCCGTCTGTCGATCTTCCGCGAGCGGAACGGTTGCGTGCGGGAGGAGGATCAGGTCCCGGGCGACCCCACGAGCGGCTTCGACGAGCTCAGAATCGGCAGAGGCTCCGAACACTAACCAAGCTGTGCAATGGCCAGCCCGCGCGGCTGTTGGAGGCGCGGCCTACGTCGTGGCCACCCGCGAGCTCACATCGAGGCCGGCGATGGTGGTGTCGACTACGAAACGGTAGTAGTCCCAGCGCATCCTCGCGGCGGTCTCGCCGCCCTCCGCGAATGGCTGGATGAAGTCCTGACCCATCGCGCGGACCTCGGCGGATGCAGCGGGCATCTGGCGGAACTCGGCCATCATCGTGGCGTGGTCCCGAGGGCCGTCTCCCTCGTGCTGAAGCCGGTCGTCGCCCATCGAGACCGTCAGCATGGCGTTGTTGAGCAGCACCGCATAGGCGACGTCCGCGCGGCCTGCAAAGCCGCCGCGGTGCAGGACGCTCATGCCAGCCTCGAGGACGGGCAGCACCGCGGGAATCGTCGGGCCGTGCATGAGCATCCACTTCGCCGACCCCGGATACGCCGCCGCGCGAGGGCCCGCCGAGTACAGCAGCGCGCGGAACCACTCCTGCCATGGCAGTTCCGCGTCGGGCGGCTCGATCTGCAGGAGCATCCGCTCCACGACCCGGCGGCACAGCAAGTCCTTCCCGCCGACGTGGTGGTAGATCACCGAGGCGGCCACGCCGAGCCGCCCGGCGAGGTCGCGGAGCGACCAGCTCATCAGGTGCGACTCCCGGGTCAGCTCAACCGCGGCGTCGATGACGCGTTCGGGCGTCAGACCGACGTGGAACGGTGCCGGTTCTGTCGCGGTCACTGTGGCTCCTAGGGCTGGCTCGGGCGAGTGCATCCCGCGCGAACCCATTGAAGTAAGGCTTGCCTTACTTGTAGGCTCGCGGTCGAGATTAGAACACTGTTCATTGTACCGTTTGATAATCGTTCTCAATAACGTGAGGGAGAAGTGCGATGAGCGTGGAGCGAAGCGCGACACCAGGGGCGGAGGGATCGTTCTTCGCGCCGGTGCAGGGCCGCCTGGCGGGGATCATCGCCCTGGCTGCCCTTGGCGCCGTCAGTAGCGTGATCCCGTTCATCGCGATCGTGGAACTCGCGCGCACTCTGTTGCCGTCGATCGATGGTGCCGCCATCGACGTCAGGCATGTATGGGCGATCGTGATCGTCGCCGTCGTCGCACTGGTGGTCAGCTTCGGCGCGGCCTTCCTGTCCGGCCTCGTCGGCCACTTCGCGGATGCCGAACTCCAGCACTCCCTGCGGCGCAGGATCATCCGCCACCTACAACGCCTCCCGCTGGGGTGGTTCGACCAGCACAGCTCGGGGTCGGTGCGCAAGCTCATCGAGAACGATGTGGTCGCGCTGCACCAGCTCGTCGCACACTCCATACAGGACATCCTCACCGCGATCACGGTGCCCGTCATCAGCCTGGTCTACCTGTTCGTCGTGGAGTGGCGGATGGCGCTTGCGGCGCTCGTGCCACTCGTCCTCATCATGCTCGTCTACCCGCTGATGATGCGGGGCGCCGGCGAGAAGTACGTGCAGTACGACCAGGCGACCCAGACACTGTCGGGTGCGACCGTCGAGTTCGTGCAGGGAATCGCCGTCGTCAAGCGGTTCGGGCAGTTAGGACGCAGCCACCGCCGCTACCGAGACGCCACCGCGGAATACTCGAGGCTCGTCGGCGAGTGGACCCGTGAGACGGCCGTGGCGTTCACGATCGTCGAACTGCTGGCTTCGCCGATCGTCGTCCTCGCCTGGCTGCTGGCCGCCGCCGTCTGGCTCGTCGCGAACGGCGGCGCGTCTCCGGTCGACGTGCTCCCAGGACTGCTCCTCGGGCTCGGGCTGACCGCGCCGCTGATGAAGCTCGGGGCGTCAGGCCAGTTCCTGCGCAACGCGGGCAAGGCCCAGCAGTCGCTCGCCGCGTTCTTCGCGCTCCCCCCGGTTACCCAGCCGAACGCTCCGCAGACGCCGGTGGGCGGCTCGGTCGGATTCGAGGACGTGGCGTTCAGCTACGACGGCGAGCGCCGCGTGCTCCACAAGATCGCGGCATCCTGCGCCCCCGGCACCTTGACCGCCCTCGTCGGCGCCTCAGGGTCGGGGAAGTCGACGCTCGCGAAGCTCGTCCCCCGGTTCTACGACGTCGACGCGGGTGCCGTCGACATCGGCGGAGCGGACGTGCGCCAGGTCGCCTCCGGCGAACTGTACCGTCAGGTCGGCTTCGTGTTCCAGGACGCGCAGCTGCTGCGCGCGAGCCTGCGCGACAACATCCGCCTCACCCGGCCCGACGCGACCGACGCCGAGGTCGAGGCCGCTGCCCGCTCCGCGCAGATCCACGATCGCATCATGCGGTTCGAACGCGGATACGACGCCGTGGTCGGCGAGGACGCGAACCTCTCCGGCGGTGAGGCCCAGCGGCTCACGATCGCCCGCGCACTCCTCGCCGACGCGCCGATCCTCGTGCTCGACGAGGCGACCGCGTTCGCCGACCCGGACTCGGAAGCGGCGATCCAGCGCGCGCTGAACACCCTCGCGGCTGACCGCACCGTGCTCGTGATCGCCCACCGCCTGCACACCATCACTGGCGCCGATCAGATCCTCGTGCTCGACGGAGGCCGCATCGTCGAGCGCGGCACCCACGCCGAGCTCGTCGCGGTCGGCGGGCAGTTCGCGAAGATGTGGGCTGTCTACCAGGCCAACCATGCCCGCGCTCTCCCGGAAGGAGCAGGCGCATGATCCGCCGGCTGCTGCACTACTGCTCGCCCCGCGCCCGGCGCCTGGTGACCGCGGAGCTGAGCTTCGTCGTGGTCGCCGCGGTGCTGCAGGGCATCGCGTTCCTCCTGCTCGTCCCGTTGCTGCGATCCCTGTTCGTCGGCGACCTCGACGCCTCCTGGGGATGGCTGATCGCGGTCGTCGCAGCCGCAGTCGGTTACGTCGCCGCGTCGTGGTTCGCTAGCCAGGTCGGGATGGAGGCGTCGATCGCGGTACTCGATTCGCTTCTCGAACGCCTCGGCGACAGCGTCGTCTCGCTGCCGGTCTCCTGGTATTCGACCGACCGCACCGGCCTCGTCACCGGCCTCGCTACGCAGGGCGCGATGTTCGTCTCAACGATGCCCTACGCGATCCTGCGGCAGATCCTCGCTGGCTTCGTCGCTCCCGGCACTGTCCTGGTCGGCATGTACTTCTTCGACTGGCGGCTGGCACTCGCGATGACGGTCATGGTCCCGATCATCGCGATCGGCTACCGCTGGCTCAGCAGCGGCATCGGACGCGGTGACCAGGGCCACTCGCTTTCCGTCGCCGAAGCCTCCAACCGGGTCGTCGAGTTCGCCCGCGCCCAGCCCGCCCTCCGTACCGCAGGTGAGGGCTCCATCGCCGCCCGTCTCGTCGACCAGGCGCTCGAAGACCAGCACCGGGAGTACCGAGGCCTGCTCATCACCGGGGGGTCGGCCATCGCGCTCTTCGCCGGCCTCGTGCAGCTCTCGGTCACGGTGCTGCTGGTCACGGGCGCGTTCCTCGCCGTCGGCGGGGCCGTCGACATCGCAACCCTGATCGCGTTGCTCGTGCTCGGCGTGCGGTTCAACGAGCCGATCGTCGTCGCGGGCGACCTCGGCGGCGGCGTCGCCGTGGCGAAGTCCACCATCGACCGGCTCGACGAACTAGCCGCCGTCCCCAGACTGCCCGAGCCCGAGCATCCGGCGACGCCTGCCGACTACAGCATCGAGTTTCAGGATGTCACCTTCGGCTACGGCGGCGACCCGGTGCTCCAGGAGTTGTCGTTCACCGCACCAGCCGGCGGGATGACCGCGATCGTCGGCCCCTCCGGCTCGGGCAAGACCACGAGCACCAAGCTGATCGCCCGGTTCTACGACCCCGAAGCCGGCACGGTGTCGATCGGTGGCGTGCCGCTGCCCCAACTCGGCACCTCCGTGGTCGAGGCGGCGGTCGCCCCGGTGTTCCAGGACGTCTACCTGTTCGACGACACGATCCTGAACAACGTGTGGATCGGCAACCCCGATCTGCCCCGCGAGGAGGTCATCGCCGCCGCCACGCGCGCCAGGGTGGACGAGATCGCCGGTCGCCTCCCCGGCGGGTGGGACGCCCGTGTCGGCGAGGGCGGCTCGAGCCTCTCCGGGGGTGAGCGTCAGCGCGTCTCCATCGCCCGCGCACTGCTGAAGGATGCGCCGATCGTGCTGCTGGACGAGGCGACTGCGGCGTTGGACATCGGCAACGAGATCGCGATCGGCGAGGCCGTCGACGCGATTCGCGGGGGCCGGACGCTGATCGTCGTCGCACACCGACTGCAGACCATCATGACCGCCGACCTGATCATCATGCTCGACGGCGAAGGTGGCATCCGTGAGTCCGGCACCCACGCCGAGCTGCTCGCCCACGGCGGCGCCTACGCCCGCTATTGGAACGAGCGCGTCGCGGCCGACGGCTGGCAGCTCGCTCCCCACGAATGACCCCGCCCCTGAAAGGACTCCCCATGACCGATGAGACCCTACCCGCCCCCGCTGCGGCCGCTGTTGCAGAGCGTCCGCGCTTCTCGATCGAGTTCAGCGCCCGTGATCTGCTGAACGTCGCGATCTTCGCCGTCATCTTCATCGTCGTCACCTACGCGATCGGGATGCTCGGCATCATCTCCCCGCTGACCTGGCTGCTCGCGGTGCCCGTCTCGATCATCGTCAACGGCATCCCGTTCATGCTGTTCCTGACCCGCGTCAAGCACGCCGGAATGGTGACCCTGTTCGCCGCGATCGTCGGCCTGTTCTACCTGCTGAGCGGCAACACGCTCGTCAGCACGATTGCGATCGTGCTGCTCGGCATCCTCGCCGAGCTCGTCCTACTGGCCGGACGCTACCGCTCGAGGTGGGCGGCGATCGGCGCCTACACCGTGTTCAGCCTGGGCTTCTTCTCGCCGTTCCTGCCGCTGCTGTACGACCGTCAGGGCTACTTCGGCTCGGCCACGTGGACCCAGATGGGCGAGGACTACATCCGCGCATCCGACGAGCTGTTCTCGCTGCCTGTGCTCGGCCTGCTCGCCCTCGCGATCCTCATCGCCGGCTTCCTGGGTGGTCTGCTGGGTTCGGCAGTCCTGCGCAAGCACTTTGTCCGCGCCGGCCTCGCTTGACACGGACGCCCCGGCCGTCGTCGCGTCCGCGAACCGGCTGGGGCTCGACCCGCGCAGCAAGATCATCCTCGTCATCCTCGTCAGCGCGGTCGTGATGAGCCCCGGCGGGCTGCGCTTCGTACCCGCCGCGCTCGCCCTCGCGGTCGCACTGGCCGCCTGGGAGGGCGCGTGGCGGCGCGCCGTCGCCCTCCCCGTCGTTGCCGGTGCGATGTGGGTGCTCGGGTGGCTGCTGCCGCTGTGGTGGCCGAACGCCTTCACCGCGATCGTGTCGATCGCGTGCGTCTACCTGATCCGCTTCGTCGTCGCGATCGGCGTCGGCATGCACCTGATCGCGACGACCTCTCCCACGCAGCTGTCCGCCGCGTTCCGTTCCTGGCGCATCCCGCGCGCGATCTCAGTGACCCTCGCGGTCATGCTGCGCTTCTTCCCCGTCGTGGCCTACGAGGCGGACGCCGTGCTGGACGCGATGCGGCTGCGCGGGCTGACCGGCCCGACCGGGTTCCTGTGCCATCCGATCCTGAGCCTGGAACGCTTCGCCGTGCCGATGATTGCCGCGAGCCTGCGCGCCAGCGAGGACCTGTCGGCCTCCGCGATCCTGCGCGGCCTAGGCTCCCGCCGAACCCCGACGTCGATGAACCCGCCCCGATTCGCCGCGCCCGACCTGATCCTGCTCCTGGCCCTCCTGGCGCTCGCCGCCTGGGCGCTGCTCGCACCCCCGCTGCTGTCATGATCCGACTCGACAACACCACCTGGACCTACCCGCACGCAGCCAGCCCGAGCCTGCGCGTCGCCGACCTGCACATCACGCCGGGCGAGTTCGTCATCCTGTGCGGAGCGTCCGGGTCGGGGAAGTCCACCGCGCTACGGCTGATGAACGGACTCATCCCGCACTTCCACGACGAAGGCGTCCTGACTGGCACCGTCACCGTGAACGGGACCGTCACGGCGACCGCGGAACTGGACGAGCTCGGACTGGTCACCGGAACGGTGCTCCAGCATCCGCGCCGCCAGTTCTTCACCGACAGCGCCGCCGAGGAACTCGCATTCGCGATGGAGAACTTCGGCGTCGACCGCGACCGGATGCGCGCGCGCGTGAGCGACGAGTTGTCCGCGCTTGCAGTAGGCGTGCCGGTCGAGCAGCGCCTCTCCGAGCTGTCCGGTGGTCAGCAGCAGCAGGTCGCCATCGCCGCCGCCACCGCGCACGGCCCTGGCGTGCTGCTGCTGGACGAGCCGAGCTCGAACCTGTCCGCCGGTGCCGTCGACCGCCTCGTGCGCACCCTCGCCGGCCTAAAGGCGCGCGGCGTCACGATCGTCGTCGCCGAGCATCGACTCCGCTACTTGCAGGAGCTCGTCGACCGGGTGATCGTCATGCGCGCCGGGACCGTCGACCTCGAATGGGACGCCGTGGCATTCCGGGCGGTCTCCGACGATGACCTTGCCCGCGAGGGGCTGCGCGGCCGAATCCGCAGCGCCGAGGTGCCGGCCCTGCCAGCCACGGGCCGCAGCATCCTCGGCCCCCTCCCGGTCGGCGAGGTGCCACCGGGCGCGTTGGATCTGTCCGCCATCTGCTGCCGGCTCGGCGGGCGCACCGTCCTCGAGGTGGAACGCGCCGTGTTCGCCGCCGGCGAGGTCACCGCGATCCGTGGCGTCAACGGCGCCGGCAAGTCCACCCTCGCCCGCGTCGTCACCGGCCTGCAACGCAGCGCCGGCACCGTTCGGCTTGACGGTCGCGCAATGAGCCGGAAGGCACGGCAACGAGCCAGCGCGATCGTCATGCAGGACGTCCAACGCCAACTGTTCACCGATAGCGTGGAGGCCGAGATCGAGCTGGCCGCTGATGACGGCGCTGATGCGCCTGACACACGCTCGGTGCTCGACGTGCTCGACCTCGCCAGCCTTGCCGAACGGCACCCGCTGTCGCTGTCCGGCGGTCAGCAGCAGCGCCTCGTCGTCGCGGCCGTCCGCGTCGCCGGACGCCGCATCGTGATCTTCGACGAGCCCAGCTCGGGCGTGGACCGTCGCCACCTCCAATCGATCTGCGATCAGATTCGTCAGGTCGCCGCCGCGGGCGCGGTCGTGCTGCTCATCAGCCACGACGACGACCTGCTCGCCCTCGCCGCCGACCGGCAACTTACCCTGACCCCGCCCGCCGCGCAGCGGCAGATCGCGCCCGTCCATGGGGGCGGGAACGAATGAAGGAGGCACCATGACCTCGCCCACCCCGACCACGGCGCCCGAGACGGTCGCTCCTCGCCCGCAGATCCCGCTACTGCTCGCGGCGGTGCTGCTGATCTACCTCGCGCAGATGACCCTCAATCCGATCATCGCGCCGCTGTCGCGCGAGGTCGGGCTCGCCGAGTGGCAGATCGGGGTGACGATCAGCACGGCAGCGGTCATGGTCGTGCTCACCAGCCAGTTCTGGGGGCGCCGCTCCCAATCCCTGGGCCGCAAGCCCGTGCTCGTGGCGGCGTTCGTCCTCGCGACGGTCGCGATGATCCTGTTCGCGCTGCTGGCCTGGCTCGGCATGAGCGGCGCGATCACCGGCGTGACGCTGTTCCTGCTGTTCGTCGCTCTGCGCGGCATCGGCTTCGGCACCGCGATCGCCGCCGTGCCGCCCACCGCGCAGGCCCACATCGCCGACGTGACCCCAGACGGGAAGACTCGGGTGAAGGGGATGGCCGGCGTCGGCGCGGTGCAGGGCATCGCCATGATCGGCGGATCCGTCATCGGCGGGGCGCTCTCGGCCTTGGGCCTCATCGCTCCGCTGATCGCGGTGCCGGTGCTGCTGCTGGCCGGCCTCGCCCTGATCGTCTTCCGGCTGCGCCGCGAGCCCCGTCACGAGCTCATCGAAACCCCGACCAGGGTCAGCCCGTTTGACTCGCGCGTGTGGCCGTTCCTGCTCGCCGGGTTCGGGATGTTCACCGCACTCGGGTTCATCCAGGTCATCACCGGCTTCATCATCGCCGGCACGGCGATCACGGCCGTCGTGGCGGCCTTCGTCCTCGTCCACCCGCGTTTCCGTCGTGCAACTGCGGGCGCGCCGGGCGTCGACGTCGAGCCCTGACCTCCGGCGTCACGTCGCCGCGCAGTCGGAGCAACGGCCGAATGCCTCGAGCAGGTGGCGCGTGATCGTGTAGCCGTTGCGTTGCGCCGCCGTGAGGAGCCAGTCCTCGCTGGGCGGGTCGATCTCAACCGCCTTGCCGCAGTCCTCGCAGACCAGGTGGTGGTGGCCGCCAGGGCGGCAGGCGCGGAACAGCTGCCCGCCGGGCACGGGAATGGTGTCAGCCCCGCCCGCCTCCACCAGAGCGTTCAGCCGTCGGTAGACGGTGGCAAGGCCCACCGGGTTCCCTTCGTCATTGAGGCGCTGGTGGAGGTCTTGGGCGGAGACGAATCCGGGCGACTGCGCGAGGGCCGCGGTGATGGCCTCCTTCTGAACCGTGCTGCGCGGGTCACCGGCTCTGGCTCGGGGCATGATCCAGTCTCCCTTCGATCGCGCTGCGCAAGAACGCCTCTCAATGAGTATATTCATATTGCAATCTGTTTATGCGTGTGATCGGATGGTGCCGTGCATAAGGAGCCCGGTCTGGCGGATGCGGCGCAGTTGTTCAAGGTGCTCGGCAATGAGTCGAGGCTCTGGCTGCTGCGACTCATCGGCGATGAGCCGAGGACCGTGGGGGCGCTGGCGGAGGCGACGGGAATGTCGCAGCCGCTGGTGTCCCAGCACCTCCGCTCGCTGCGTCAGTCGGGCCTGGTGTCCTCCACGCGCAGCGGCAAGGAGGTCACGTATGAGCTGGCCGACGTGCATGTGTCGCACGTCATCGCCGACGCGCTCGCGCACGTCCTCGAGCCCGCCGCGGCCTACGTTGCTGCGGATTCATCACGGAAGGAACAGACACCATGACCATCACCGACCCCCATGCCGAGCACAGCCTGGCGGAGCACGCACACGGTGCCGGCTGCGGCCACGAGGCCGTTGAGCACGGCGATCACATCGACTACCTGCTCGGCACGCACCGGCATGCCGAGCACGGCGACCACTACGACGAGCACTGACCGCCGCTCGCCCGCGCAAGGGGACGTCCCGCGTCGACGGCACGTCCCCTTCGTCATGCTGGCTCAGTCGGCCCGGTCGGTGGCGGTCTGCCAGATCGGGAAGGGGTCGGCGAACCCGGCCCAGGCCATCGGGCCCGCCGCCAGCTCAGCATCGGTCAAGGCTGCGTTGTCCATCGCGGCAGCGAGCCGGTCGCATTCGAGGCGGAGACCGATGAACGCGAGATCCTGGCCGACGGCGAGCAGCTCCTCGTCATCTGCCAGTCGGCTGTCGTCGCTGAGCGGGTTCAGGGAGAACATCTGGCCGGCGTGCTCCCACTGTGCGACGACGCGCGGGCGGGTCGCGAGCCGGCAGAATCCGGCCGAGCGCACGAGGACGCCGAACTCTCCGTCCTCGATCCGGTCGAGCAGCGTCATGAGCCGCCTCGGATGCAGCGGGCGGACCTGCTCATAGCGGAACGCGCTGACGCGAGCGTCGGTCATGTGCGGGGCGAAGTCCCCGTTGAGCAGACTCACCCAGCCAGGGCGAGACTGCCCCGGAACGTAGGGACCGGTCGCGCCGACGTGCTCGATCGTGCGCCGGTGCAGCCGCAGCCGGGCGAACGGGCTCAGGTGGCTGACCAGCGCCATGATCGTCGCGAGCTCGAACGGCGGCAGCGCCTCCCAGCCCACGAAGACGATCGTGGAGGCGTACTCGATCTGCATGACGGTCAGCAGAGCCCGTGCGGTCATCGGCGCCGCGATCCCGCTGTCCGCGTCACGCAGCGGCAGGTAGTCGTCGCGGTGCAGGTCGTCGAGCAGATGCGCGGCGTCGACGACGCAGATCAGGCCGATGAGCCGGGCGCGCTCCTCCTGGTCGGCGAACGTCCCGATCAGCTCAGTCGCCACCACCGCATCGGGCACCTCCACTACCGCTCCCGCAGCCGGATCGGTCCACGAGGCGAGCACGGTGGCCTCTTGCGCCGCATCAGGTGAGCCGGCCAGGCGGGACGCGGGGAAGAACGCCCGGTTCGTCAGCTGCGCCAGCCGCTTCGCATAGCGCAGCCGCTCCGGCCCGCACGCTCCGACGACCGCGATCACGCCTACTGCATCCACCGTTGTTTCCCCGCTCTCGCCGAAGGTATAGTCCCTAATGATAATCATTCTCACTAAGGAGTTGCCGTGAAAGTTCGCGCCTCGCTCAAGTCGTTGAAGAACCAGCCCGGTGCGCAGGTCGTGCGCCGTCGGGGCAAGGTCTACGTCATCAACAAGCTCAACCCGCGGTACAAGGGCCGCCAGGGCTGAGCCACCCCCGACGCGCCGAGCCGAGCCGAGCCGAGGAGACACCGATGCCCGATACCGCGCGGCGCAAACCCGAGCCCGCCGACGTCGTGGTCGGACTGGCAACCGTCGCCCGACTGCTCGCCCTTGAACTCGCGCAGCGACCAGGACGACCGAGACCGCCGTGCTGAACCGCCTCGCGGCCCGGGTCGAACGGATGCAATACGGCGGCTGACGGCTCAGGCTCGCGTCACAGGTGCAGTCGACGGCGGCGCTCGAACTCGCGCTCACGCGCCTCACGCTGCCGTTCCTCCTGGTAGTTCCGCCGCAGCGTCTCCCGATCGATCGCGAGCCGGTCCGCCGACCCCCGCCCATCGGCGACGCTCGTCACGTCCGCGGTGTCGGCCGGGCGCGCTCGACGCGGCAGACGGAGACCGGCAAGTCGTCGGCCAGGCGTTACGGCATCGCTGACCATCGGGCTCCTTTCGTCGCCTGGCTGCCCGGCGCGTCCGGGGCAAGCTGTGCCCTACCGTAGTCTATTGAGAATCATTCTCACCTGATCCGGTGCGACGCACCTAGAAGGCATAGCGATATGGCTCCCCCCCAGAAGACCCTTGACGCGCTCGTCGTCGGCGCCGGCCCCGCCGGGATCGGCACGGCCCTGGCCCTGTCGGCGGTCGATGACCTCGTGCTCGGCGTTGTCGACCGCGGACAGATCGGGCAGACCTTCCTCGACTGGCCCGAGGCACAGACGTTCCTTACGCCGTCGTTCACCGGCAACGGATTCGGGGCGACGGACCTGAACGCGGTGCACCCCCGCACCTCGCCGGCGTTCAGCCTTGGGGCGGACTACCTGACGGGGCCGCAGTACGCGAAGTACCTGCGGAGCGTCGTGAAGCATTTCCGGGTGCCGGTGCTGTCCGACACCGACGTCACCGTGGTCGAGCCCGCCGACGGCGGCTTCGAGGTGGAGACCTCGCGCGGGCCGGTGCGCGCGCGAGCCGTGGTGTGGGCCGGCGGCGAGTTCGCCGACCGCCCCGACGCGCGCCTGTCCGGTGTCAGCCTCGCCGACCACTCCGCGACCCTGGAGGCGTGGGAGCAGAGGGATGGTCGGGTGATCGTGATCGGCGGCTACGAGTCCGGCATCGACATCGCCTGCCACCACGTCGAGCACGGTGCGACCGTCACCACCGTTGACGGCGAGAGCCCGTGGGACGCCGACTCCGGCTCAGACCCCTCGTTTCGGCTCGCGCCCCGCTCTCGGATGCGGCTCAACGCCGCGACGGCGACCGGCCGGCTGACCCTGACCGGTGCGCACGCTGGCAGCATCAAGCGCGACGGCGCCGAATGGATCGTAAGCCTGGACAACGGCACGAGGATCCGCGCCGACTCCCGCCCGATCGCCGCCACCGGGTTCGGACCAGGCCTCGGCCCCGTCGCCGATCTGTTCGCGCGCCGGCCGGACGGGTGGCCCGAGCTCGACGAGGACGACCAGTCCACGATCACGCCGGGCCTGTTCCTGTCCGGGCCTGCGATCCGGCACGGCGGGCTGAAGTTCTGCTTCGTCTATAAGTTCCGGCAGCGCTTCGCGCACATCGCCCGAGTCATCGGCGAATCGCAGGGCAAGGACTGCGGCGCCCTCGAGGAATGGCGAAGCGCCGGGATGCTCACCGACGACCTGTCCTGCTGCGGGGTCGAGTGCGCATGCTGACCGCGGCGCCCCGACCCTGGGCGATCACGGGGCTGTTCGTCGCCGCGATCCTCGCGGGAAGCCTGGCCGGCGCGCTCGCCCCCGCCGCCGGTGACGCCCTCAGGCCGGTGGTGGACCCGGCGATCCTGCTGCTGGTCGGGCTGCTCGTGTTCACGCTCCGGCTGGACTCCCTGGCCTCCCTGAGACGGGCGCCGCGGACGGCGATGCTCGCGCTCACGCTGAACTTCGCCCTGGTGCCGGCGATCGCGTTCGCGCTGACCTCGCTGCTGCTTCCCGAGGACGCGCTGCGGCTGGGGGCGCTGATCTACTGCCTGTTCCCCTGCACGGATTGGTTCCTCGGCTTCACCCGCATGGCTGGCGGCGACACGACCACCGGAGCCGCGCTCATCCCGATCCAGATGCCCCTCCAACTGTTGCTCTACCCGGTCTGGCTCGCCCTGCTCGCCCGCCAGCAGGTCGCGCCCGCGCTCGACGCGATCGTGCCGACGCTGGCGACGTGGTTCGCGCTGCCGGCCGGGATCGCGCTCGCGCTGCGGTTGGTGCTGCGCCTTGCCCTCTCGCTCGCGCTGCGCGAGCGGATCATGCAGCTCGCCGACCGGGCGGTGCCGCTGGTGATCGCCGCCGTGATCCTCGGCCTGTTCGCCGGGAGTGTCGGCATGATCCTCGCCGACCCCGCCGCGTTCGGATGGGTGCTGCTGGTCGTCTTCCTGTTCTTCGGCATCGTCTATGCGATCGGCGAGGGTGTCGCACGCCTGTTCCGGCTCCACCATTCCGCGCACGCGCTGCTGACGATGACGACCTCGGCGCGAAATGCCCCGCTCATGCTCGCCGTCACCACCGTCGCCCTGCCCGGCCAGCCGGTCGTCTACGCGGCGATCATCCTCGGCATGCTCATCGAGTTCCCGCACCTGACCGTGCTGACCCACCTGCTGCGCCGCAGAACGTCGGAGCCGGACGACAGGGCTCGTCTTGCTGTTTCGGCAGAGGAATTCTCACCCTCTCCCACGCGCCGCGTGCCGTCGACCTGTCCTACTGAGAACGGTCATCCCAAGCGTGTGAGGGAGGTCGGATGCCGGTGCTCGTTGCGCCGTCGCGTCCCGCGCTCACCGCCGCCCCGCCCGACCTGACCGCCGTCGTCGCCGAGGTCGAGGCCCTGCCCGCGAGAGAGTCTGAACTCCTGCCCAGCCGCCCTCGTTAGGATCGACACGATGGATCTCCTGCCCTTCGACACCGCCCCGCCGGCCCAATGGACGTGGGAGTGGTGGCTGCTGATCACGACGGCCACCGGCGGAAAGCTGCTCGGGATCGCCGCGGTGGTCCTCGGGGCCGTCCTGCTGTCGTGGCTGCTGAAGTTCGTGATCCGCCGCGTCGTCAACCGCATCGTGTCGGGCGCGAAGAACAAGGCGAACGTCGATGACACGCGTGCGCTGGACCGCTCCCCGCTCGCCGCGGTGCGGCTCGTCCAACGCACGCGCACGCTCGGCTCGATCCTCGGCAACATCGTCAACGTCGCGATCGTGATCGTCGCGCTCCTGATGATCATCAACATCATCGATGCGAGCGTGCTGGGCTCGTTCGCGCTGCTGTCGGCGGCGATCGGCGCGGGCCTCGGTTTCGGCGCCCAGAACATCGTCAAGGACGTGCTCAACGGCATCTTCATCGTCGCCGAGGATCAGGTGGGCATCGGCGACGTCGTCGACCTCGGTCTCGCGACGGGCATCGTGGAGTATGTGAGCGTCCGCGTGACGCATGTGCGCGACGTCAACGGCACGCTCTGGTACGTCCGCAACGGCGAGATCACGCGCATCGGCAACATGTCGCAGGGCTGGTCGCGCGTGATCATCGACCTCGCGGTCCCCGTCGACGCCGACATCGTCGAGGTCGAAGACAGGATGCTCGCCGCGGCGAAGAGCCTCGTCGCCGACCCGAAGTGGCGCACGCGCGTGCTCGAGCAGCCCGAGATGTGGGGGCTGGAGTCCGTCTCGGGCGATGCGCTGGTCATCCGCCTCGTGCAGAAGACACGCGCCAACGCGAAGGACGACGTCGCACGCGAACTGCGGATGCGGCTCAAGAAGGCCATCGACGAGATGGGCCTCACCCTTCCCCAGCTCAACTCGATCACCCTGATGGGGCTCGACAGCGCGCAGCGCGTCCGCGGCGCGAACGCCCCCAAGACGAAGCCGAACCCCGTCGCGACGCCGCCCGAGCGGCCCACGTGGAAGCCGAAGCGCCCCGGCAAGGGCGCCGACGCGGCACCGGAGAAGACCTCATGACCGACGCATCCGACACCGCCCAGCCCCTGAGCTTCTACGACGAGGTCGGCGGCCATGACACCTTCGTGCGCCTGGTCGACGCGTTCTACCGCGGGGTCGCCGCCGACGAGGTGCTGCGGTCGATGTATCCCGAGGCGGATCTCGGCCCCGCGCGCGAGCGCCTGACCCTGTTCCTCGAGCAGTACTGGGGCGGGCCGACGACCTACAGCGAGCGCCGCGGACACCCGCGCCTGCGCATGCGGCACGCGCCGTTCCACGTCAACCCCGACGCGCGCGACCGGTGGCTGCACCACATGCGCGCAGCCGTCGACGAGCTCTCGCTGGCGCCGCTTCACGAGACCACGCTGTGGGACTACCTGCAGCGCGCCGCGTTCGCGATGGTAAACACGTTCGAGCCGACCGGCATCGGTCCGCAAGCCGCGGGTCGCTCGCGCGGCGCACTGCCTGTCACCGCGGTTCCGCGCGTGCCCGCGCACGACGACGGCGACGCCTGACGGCGGCCGGCCCCGCGATCCGAACCCCCGGACAACCCCCCTGACAAAGGAGTCGCCATGCCCGCCACCTCGACCCACTCCACCGATCTGCTCGTGATCGGGTGGGGCCTTGCCGGTCTCGTCGCCGCGTCGGAGGCGGCCGCCGCGGGCAAGCGGGTCGTCATCGTCGACCAGGAGCCGCGCACGAACCTGGGCGGACAGGCGTGGTGGTCATTCGGCGGGCTCTTCTTCATCGACTCGCCCGAGCAGCGCCGCTTCGGCATCAAGGACTCCCTCGAACTGGCACGCCAGGACTGGTTCGGCAACGCCGGCTTCGATCGCGAAGAGGATGCCTGGCCGAAGCGCTGGGCCGAGGCGTACCTGCAGTTCGCGCACGGCGAGAAGCGCGCGTGGCTGCGCGAGAAGGGCGTGGGCTTCTTCCCCGTCGTGGGCTGGGCGGAGCGCGGCGGCTACACCGCCACCGGGCCGGGCAACTCGGTGCCGCGCTTCCACATCACGTGGGGCACCGGCCCAGGCCTCGTGGCGCCGTTCCAGGCGGCTGTGGAGGCCGCCGAGGCATCCGGGCGCCTCACGATCCTCCCCCGCCACCGCGTGACGGGCCTGACGCTCACCAGCGGCGCTGTGACCGGCGCGTCAGGCGACATCCTCGCGCCGTCCGGCACGGCGCGCGGTGTCGCATCTTCGCGCGAGGTCGTGGGCGCGTTCGAGATCGCCGCGGGCGCGACGATCGTGTCGTCGGGCGGCATCGGCGGCAATCACGACCTCGTCCGGCAGTGGTGGCCCGAGCGCCTCGGCACCGCGCCGGCGACGATGGTCACCGGCGTCCCCGCGTACGTCGACGGCTCGATGCAGCTCGTCTCAGGCGCCGCCGGTGCGCGCCTGATCAACCGGGACCGCATGTGGCACTACGTCGAGGGCATCCAGAACTGGGATCCGATCTGGCCCGATCACGGCATCCGGATCCTGCCCGGGCCCTCTTCGGTGTGGCTCGACGCGACCGGCCACCGTCTTCCCGTGCCGCTGTTCCCCGGCTTCGACACCCTCGGCACCCTCGCCCACCTGCGTCAGACGGGCCACGACCACTCGTGGTTCGTGCTCTCGCAGAAGATCATCGAGAAGGAGTTCACCCTCTCAGGAAGCGAGCAGAACCCCGACTTGACGGGCAAGGACCTGCAGCTGCTGGTGAAGTCGCGCCTCGGCAAGGGCGCGCCGGGACCGGTGCAGGCGTTCATGGACAAGGGCGCCGATTTCGTCGTGCGCGACAACCTCGCCGACCTCATCGACGGCATGAAGGCCCTCCCCGGCGGAGATGCGCTCGACGCCGACCGCGTGCGCTTCGAGGTGGAGGCGCGCGATCGCGAGATCGACAACGACTTCACCAAGGACGCACAGATCGCGATGCTGCGCTCGGCACGGTCCTACCGCGGCGACAAGCTCATCCGCACCGCGCCGCCGCACCGCATCCTCGACCCCGCGTCCGGACCCCTCATCGCGGTGAAACTGCACGTGCTCACCCGCAAGTCCCTCGGCGGCATCGAGACCGACCTGCAGGGCCGCGCGCTGGCGGCGGGCGGTCAGCCGGTGCCCGGCCTGTACGCGGCGGGCGAGGCATCCGGTTTCGGAGGCGGCGGCGTGCACGGCTATCGTGCGCTCGAAGGCACGTTCGTCGGCGGATGCCTCTTCTCGGGCCGCATCGCCGGTCGCGCCGCAGCGGCCGCCGTCTGACGCTACGCCGACGAGCCGGTCCGGCGCACGTCGGTGAGTCCGACGCGCGCCGGACCCCGCACGATCACATGCCCCCGCGCGAGGGTGAGCCGCGTCCACGGACCGGACGTGCGCACCGCCACCTCCTCCTCGCCGACGATGAACCCGAGGGCGAACGCCGCGAAGGCCGCGCCCAGCGGGAGCCCCGCGAGCTCGTCGTCGGCGCCGCCCCACACCGACGCGCGCACGGCGCGCACGGCATCCTCTCCCGCCTCTCGCGGCACCGCGTCGGCGACCGCTGCGATCCCCCATTGCGCGCGGGCGGCAAGAACGGATGCCGCCACCGAACCGGTGACCACCCACCCCGCCCGCGGTGGCGCGATGCCCACCCACGCGGGCGAGACGGCGGTGTCGGGCAGCACGACGGCGCGGGAATCGTCGGCGTCGGCGTGCAGCGCCGTCGCGTCGACCACGAGGTCGCACTCGAGTTCGAGATCGGCCGGGAGCGTGCGCATGCCCAGCACGGTGGGCGTCGCGTCGAACAGTCCGCGCGGGGCCAGCGGCGCCGAGGTCATCGCCAGGACGCCGCTCTTCGCGGCCAGTCGCACCGCGCCGTCGCCCAGTCGTGCCGTCCGCCCGGCGAAGGTCAGCGCATCCTGTGCGGCGTGCGGATCGGCGAACAGAACGCGTGCGGGCATCCGCCTAAACTACCAAGCGACGGTGCGAGTCCCGCCGTCCAGACGGAGGACCCGTGACCGACGCGAACCAGCCCGCTCCACCGGACCTGGTGCCCGATGCCGATCCCGTCGCCAGCATGCTCGAGATCCTCGCGCTGTTCGAGACGGGGGCACGCACCACCGAGGACATCTTCACGGGGGTGTCGCAGAAGATGCCGCTCGGCCGTGTCTACGGCGGCCAGGTGCTCGCGCAGTCGATCGTCGCCGCGACCCGAACGGTGGACGAAGACCGTTCCGTGCACTCGATGCACGGCTACTTCCTGCGCCCCGGGGACTCGAACCAGGGCATCACGTTCTCGGTGGACCGCATCCACGACGGTCGGTCGTTCTCGACGCGGCGCACGCAGGCGTTTCAGGGCGGGGTGCCGATCTTCTCGATGATCGCCTCGTTCGAGACCGAGTCGAGCGGGCTCGACCACGCCGCCCCGATGCCGACGGACGTGCCGCAGCCCGAAGACCTGCCCGACATCGAGGATCACCTCACCGGGCTCCACCCGGTGTCCAAGCGCCTCTTCACCGACCGGCCAGCCGACCTCCGGCACATCCCGTCGCCGATCTATCTCGAGGCGGGCGCCGAGCGCATGCCCAGTCAGGCGGTGTGGATGCGCGTGCGCCGACCGATTCCCGACGACCCGACCATCCAGCGCGCGGCCCTCGCCTACCTCAGCGACCTCACGATCCAGGAGTCGATCCTGCGCGCCCACGGCATCGCGTGGGCGACGCCCGGTCTCAAGGTCGCCAGCCTCGACCACGGGATGTGGTGGCATCGCGACGGTCGGGTGGATGACTGGATGCTCTACGTGCAGGAGTCGCCGAGCGCCCGCGCCGGTCGCGGGCTCGCGACCGGACGCATCTACGCCCGCGACGGACGGCTGATGGCGAGCGTCGCGCAGGAGGTCATGGTGCGCGTTCCAGAGCACCGCGACCGGTGACCGGCCTGCCCTGCCACGCCGAGGCGCCTCAGCGGCGGTAGCGGATCGGCTCTGAGACGTACGGCTCCCAGGCGCTGCGTTCGCGGCCGGTCAGACGGATGGGGCGCCCGGTGGCGGTGTCGACCAGCACGACCACCGCCGACGAGCGGGCGTACAGCACCTGCGGCTCGTCTCCGATGGGGCTGAACACCTCGTAACAGACCTCGATGCTCGATCCGCCGATGCGGCCGATCCACAGTTGCACATCCAGTGGTCGCTGACCGTACGGTACGGGCCGGAGGTACTCGATCTCCTGGCGCGCGATGAGGGTCGCACGGCTGCCGCCGCCCTCGAGCACCGACATGTCGAAGACCGCGGTGGGCGCGGCATCCGCCCCGTCCTCCGGCTGCCAGAACGCCCGCAGGCGTGCCTCTTCGAGCAGCTTCAGCATCGACGTGTTGTTGACGTGCCCCAAGGCGTCGAGGTCGCCCCACCTCAGGTGGATGGGGATCCTCACGCGACGGGCCGGGAGGCCCGCGTCGGCCTCCTGCGACACGTCAGTCACGGGTGAGCTTGCGATACGTGGAGCGGTGGGGCTTGGCGGCGTCGGCACCCAGGCGCGCGATCTTGTTCTCTTCGTAGGCCTCGAAGTTGCCCTCGAACCAGTACCACTGGTCGGGGTTCTCATCGGTGCCCTCGTATGCCAGGATGTGGGTCGCGATGCGGTCGAGGAACCAGCGGTCGTGGGTGATGACCACGGCGCAGCCGGGGAACTCGAGCAGCGCGTTCTCGAGCGACTGGAGGGTCTCGACGTCGAGGTCGTTGGTCGGCTCGTCGAGGAGGAGCAGGTTCCCGCCCTCTTTCAGCGTGAGCGCGAGATTCAGGCGGTTGCGCTCGCCCCCCGACAGCACGCCGGCCTTCTTCTGCTGGTCAGGTCCCTTGAAGCCGAACTTCGAGACGTATGCGCGCGACGGGATCTCGATCTTTCCGACGGTGATGATGTCGAGGCCGTCCGAGACGACCTCCCACAGTGTCTTGTCGGGGTCGATGTTGGAGCGGCTCTGGTCGACGTAGCTGATCTTGACCGTCTCGCCGATCTTCAGTTCGCCCCCGTCGAGCGGCTCGAGGCCGACGATCGTCTTGAACAGCGTGGTCTTTCCGACGCCGTTGGGGCCGATCACCCCGACGATGCCGTTCGGCGGCAGGCTGAAGCTCAGCCCGTCGATCAGAGAGCGGCCGTCGAAGCCCTTCTCGAGCTTCTTCGCCTCGATGACGACGCTGCCCAGGCGCGGCCCCGGCGGGATGGTGATCTCTTCGAAGTCGAGCTTGCGGGTGCGCTCGGCTTCGGACGCCATCTCTTCGTAGCGCGCCAGGCGCGCCTTCGACTTCGCCTGGCGGCCCTTCTGGTTCGAGCGGACCCAGTCGAGCTCCTCTGCCAGGCGCTTGGCGAGCTTGGCGTCTTTCTTGCCCTGGATCGCGAGGCGCTCTGCCTTCTTCTCGAGATAGGTCGAGTAGTTGCCCTCGTAGCCGATGAGCCGGCCGCGGTCGACCTCGGCGATCCACTCCGCGACGTTGTCGAGGAAGTACCGGTCGTGGGTGATCGCGATCACCGCGCCGGGGTACTTCTGCAGGTGCTGCTCGAGCCACAGCACGCTCTCGGCGTCGAGGTGGTTCGTCGGCTCGTCGAGCAGCAGCAGGTCGGGCTTCTGCAGCAGGAGCTTCGTGAGCGCCACGCGGCGCTTCTCGCCGCCCGAGAGGTTGGCCACGGATGCATCGCCCGGCGGCGTGCGCAGCGCGTCCATCGCCTGCTCGAGCTGAGAGTCGAGATCCCACGCGTCGGCCGCGTCGATCTCTTCCTGAAGCACGCCCATCTCGGCAAGGAGCGCGTCGAAGTCGGCGTCGGGGTCGGCCATCAGGCCCGAGATCTCGTTGAAGCGGTCGACCTTCGCCTTGATGGCGATTCCGTCCTGGATGTTCTCCAGAACGGTCTTGGCCTCGTCGAGCTCGGGCTCCTGCATGAGGATGCCGACCGTGAAGCCGGGAGACAGCTTCGCCTCGCCGTTCGACGGGTGGTCAAGACCCGCCATGATCTTCAGGATCGTCGACTTGCCCGCGCCGTTGGGGCCGACCATGCCGATCTTCGCGCCGGGAAGGAACGCCATGGTCACGTCGTCGAGGATCAGCTTGTCGCCGACCGCCTTGCGAGCGCGAACCATCTGGTAGATGTACTCAGCCACGTTTCTCCCACACTTCTGCCGATTCGAGTCCAGCGCCCCAGCCTACCGGCAGCCCCGAGGTCACCAGTCGATCGCGCGGGTGGTGCCGATGAGGCATCCGCCCTCTGCCAGCGCCGGCAGGACCACCGCGACCGGTTCGCCCGTCGCGGGCCCGACCTGGCCGACGAGGCACTCCTGGCCCCATTGGACCGAGAACAGGATGCTCTCGGCGGCGTTGCCCACCGTGGAGTCGTCCTGGGTGACCTGCATGGCGGACTTGTCGAATCCGGCGGCGACGAGCGCGTCGATATAGGCACGGCCCGAGACCTGGTCGGGCGTTGCCCACACCGACTGGACGACCTGCGTGAAGAAGGGCAGGTTGTCGGACGCGGTGCCGTCGGGAACGAGCGCCGGAGCCTCCGTCGCGGGAGCGGTCGTCGGCGAAGCCGAGGGCGACGCCGACGCCGACGCCGAACGAGTCGGAGCCGGGGCAGGCGCCGCGCAGGCGGACAGCACCGCCGTCGACGCGATCAGCAGCGCCGCGGCGAGGGCGGCTGAGCGCGTTCGTACGGCGCCTCGGGGACGGGAGCGGGCGACGAGGCGGGTCACGCGACAAGTCTAGGACCCGATTCTTCATCGCCCGCTGTGAGCGTGCCTCAGAACGGGGTGGGCTCACCCGCGAAGACGAGCGCGCGAGTCTCGTCGTCCTCGGTCGGCTCGCCGGGAACCGCCCACGTCTCGCCTTCGGGTGCGCCCGCCGGGTTCGACGCGGCCGCCTCCGACCGATCGACCGGTTCCGCGGCCTCTTGTGCGCGCCACTCGTCGACCGCCTGTGCCGGCCGCCCGTCGCCCGAAGAGACGTCGCGCGTGAAGCGCGACACGCCGAATCGCAGATCGTGTCCGATCGCGTCGGCCTCGATGTCGATCGAGGTGCCGCGCTTGACGCCGTTGTCCCAGTCGCGCACGCGAACGCGCCCGCTGAGGATCACGCGGTCCCCCTTGCGCAGCGAGTCGATGGCGTGCTCGGCGAGGGAGCGGAAGGT
This sequence comes from Microbacterium sp. BWT-B31, assembly GCF_041379855.1. NCBI lineage: Bacteria > Bacillati > Actinomycetota > Actinomycetes > Micrococcales > Microbacteriaceae > Microbacterium > Microbacterium sp. BWT-B31. The sequence continues at coordinate 64,149 of NZ_JBFECU010000011.1, read as the reverse complement.
GGAGACGTTGTACCAGTTCGTGCCGTTGTCGACCCAGGAGTCGGTCGCCCGGTCGTAGCGGCGCTGCCCGCTCGCGACGCGGAAGCTCGTGATGGCGACGCCCGCGTTCGTGCGCTTGAGTTCGGGGGGCGTCGCGACGTTCCCGGTGATGGTGATGGTGTCGGTCATGGCATTCCTTTCTGCAGGGATGCACCGGAGCCAGCGCCCGGTGGGCGCCGATGCCCGGCGTGCCCTCCGAGCACCGGCGCCGCGTCCAGCCTGTGCGAGCGGATGCCCCGCGCTTCACCGGCGGCCGCATTCTGTGGGCAGTCGAGGACTCCGGGCCGCTGGGGAGGAGAGATCGCGCATGGTCGGGACGGAGGAATGTCGGAGGTCGTACATATCTTCGATAGTGAAAGGAGGCGACATGTCCATCGCACTCGACTCCCCCACCGTCCCGCCCACGCCTCGTGCGCTCGCCCGGGGCATCCGCCTCACCGCGGTGCGCACGGGGCTGTGGCGCGTCCACGATCCCTCCGGCCGGATGATCGGCCACCTCGAGAGCGTCAGCGCACCCGAAGGGGTCCGCTGGCGCGCACGGCGGTTCACCCGATCCACCGGCTCATTGCGCGAGCTCGGCGACTTCTGGTCCGCCGACGACGCCGTCGACTGCCTCCGTCTCAGCCGATGACCGCCGGCGGGTCAGACCACTGCGTCGAACTGCTCCGCGTAGGCGATCGGTGCGCCGCCGCGAACGCGGCGCCATCCCTCGGCGAGCGCGCCGACCGCTCGCGAGAGCTCGTCGGGAGGGCCCGTGAACGGAATGCGCAGATGCCGGTCGTGGCCGCCGTCGACCGAGAACCGCGGCCCGGCCGAGAGCAGCACGCCCCGCGCGCGGACGTCCATCACCAGCGCCGAGCTCAGGGGCTCGCCCAGGCCCACCCACAGCGAGACGCCCCCCTCCGCGATCGGCACGTGCCACTCCGGCAGCTCGCGCGACAGGCTCGCCACCGCGGCGTCGCGTCCTTCGCGCAGCACGACCGCGCGCTGCGCGATGATCTCGGGGTAACGCTCCAGCAGTCGCGTCGCGACGGCCTGCTCGAACTCCGGCGTGCCGAGGTCGTGCGCCGACCGCGCTGCGACGAGCCTTCGGGCCAGGTCGGCGTCGGCGCGGATCCATCCCACGCGAAGCCCGCCCCATACGGTCTTGCCGAGCGAGCCGATGCGCACGACCGATGCCTCGCCGCCGAAGCCGTCGCCGTCGGCCACACCGAGCGATGCCGTGTCGCGGTCGATGTCGAGGTCCGCGGTCGTCTCGTCGAGGATCAGCACGCTGCCCGCACTCTCGGCCGCTCTCGCCATGCGCTCTCGGTCGGCGCCGGTCATCGACCGGCCCGTCGGGTTCTGGAAGTCGGGCATGAGGTAGGCCGCGATCGGAAGCGTGCGCGCGAACGCCTGCTCCGCGCGATCCAGGTCCCAGCCGTCGCCCGTCGTGACCGGAACGCCGACGAGACGGGCGCCCGCGCGTCGGAACGCCTCCGCCGCGTGCGGGTAGGTCGGCGTCTCGATCACCACGCGATCGCCCCGCGCGACCAGCACGCTCGACACCAGGTGGATCGCGTTCTGCGCCCCGGTCGTCACGACGATCTGCTGCGCCGTCGTGGGCACCCCGCGCCGCGTGTAACGGTCGGCGATCGCCTCGCGCAGTTCGTGCCGCCCGAAGACGTCGTAGCCCACCCGAGAAACGAGCGAGGCCGGCGAGGCCGCGGCATCCGCGATCACCCCGGCCAACCCCGGCCACGCCTTCGGGCTGGCCTGCTGCAGGTCGATCATGCCGTCGGATGCCTCGGCGCGGCCGGGGTCGTGGCGGTGCAGCGGCAGGGTCACGCTTCCCGAGCCCCGAACGCTCGCGATGTGCCCGGTCTCGCGAAGGCTGCGGTACGCGGCCGCGACCGTGCTGCGGCTGACGCCCAAGGCGCTCGACAGCGCACGCTCGGCGGGCAGGGTCGTGCGCGGGGCGACGCGGTTGTCGAGACACAGCAGACGGATGCCGTCGGCCAGCGCCTCGTACGCGGGCTCGCGGGTTCGCCATCCGCCGAGGGCGGCTGTCAGGGCTCGGGCAGAGATACGCGAATCCATAGAGCCACCATACGCATATTGGCCTGGTGCCAACAGTCCAGTCTTGCGATTGGATGGGCACATGACTCGCCGCGTGGTGCAACTGCTGATCGGTCTGGCCCTCTACGGCGCGGGGTGCGCGCTGACGATCCGCGCCGGGCTGGGCGTGGACCCGTGGACGGTCTTCGCGCAGGGCGTCTCGCTGCGCACCGGCATCGGCGTCGGCTGGGTCACCAACATCCTCGGGCTGCTTGTGCTGCTGGGATGGATCCCGCTCCGCCAGAAGCCGGGCGTCGGAACGATCGCGAACATCCTGCTGGTCGGGACGAGCATGCAGGCGACGCTCGCGGTCATCCCGCCGGTTGCGGGCTTGTGGGCCGGGCTCGCAGTGCTCCTCGCAGGCATCGTGGCCGTGGCCGTCGCGTCGGGGCTCTACATCGGCGCCGGCTTCGGGCCCGGGCCCCGCGACGGGCTGATGACGGGCCTGCACACCCGGCTGGGCTGGCCGATCTGGGCCTGCCGTGCGATCGTCGAACTCAGCGTGCTCACAGCCGGCTGGCTGCTCGGCGGGACGGTCGGCATCGGCACGGTCCTGTTCGCCACGCTGATCGGCCCCCTCGTGCATGTCGCGCTGCCGCTGCTCGATGCCCGCCCCGTCGCGAAGCGGCCGGAGCCAGAGCGCGAGGTGGGGGCATCGGTCCCTCGCGTCAGCGAAAGGTGACTACCGGTCAGTGCGTGACTGCCGGTCAGTGCTCCCGGAACTGCGGCCACGAACTCCCGGGCGTCATCCGGGCGTGCAGAGCATTCTTCGCGACCTCCATCGACGGGTACGTCCCGGCGACCGCGTCTGCTCCCGCCATCGTGACGGTGTAACCGCTCTCGTCGCGCTTGATGCTTCCGACGACCCCGGACTCGCCGTACGCGACCCACAGGGCGTGAGGTGCTTCGGGTGTGCTCATGTGGCGAACTCCTTCCGATCCTTCGACGCTACGCCCGCCGGGTTGCGTCCGGAAGTGCCTCGCCGCCGTTTCGGCCTTCGCGCAATCGGCCAGGTAGCCTTGAGACAACCCCCTGTAGCTCAGTGGATAGAGCAGCGGCCTTCTAATCCGCCGGTCGAGCGTTCGAATCGCTCCGGGGGGACGCTCAGGGGCTGCGTCCGCTCCCCTCATTAGGATGGGGGGCATGGTGGGGGCTTCCGACAACGATCGTCTGGTGTGGATCGACTGCGAGATGACCGGTCTCGATCTGGCGATCGATGAGCTGGTCGAGATCGCGATCGTGGTGACGGACTTCGAGTTGCGCGAACTCGACCCGGGCTTCCAGATCGTGATCAGGCCCGACGAGCCGGCGCTGGCCAACATGAACGAGTTCGTCACGCAGATGCACACGTCCTCGGGACTCATGGAAGAGATCCCGAACGGCGTGAGCCTCGCCGAGGCGGAGTTCGAGGCGCTCGAATACATCCAGCGGTTCGTCCCGCAGCAGGGCAAGGCGCCCCTCGCGGGCAACACGATCGGCACTGACCGCATGTTCCTGGCGAAGTACATGCCGCGCGTGGACCGCTGGCTGCATTACCGCAGCGTCGACGTCTCAAGCGTCAAGGAGCTCTCTCGCCGCTGGTATCCGCGCGCCTATATGCACGCGCCGGCCAAGGACGGCGGGCATCGCGCGCTCGCCGACATCCGCGAGTCGATCCGCGAGCTGGCGTACTACCGTCAGGCCGTCTTCGTACCCGAACCGGGGCCGACCAGCGACGCGGCGCGCACCGCCGCCGCCTCCGTGGTGTCATCGTTCCCCTCCGGGATATGAGAGAATATTCTGGTTGCCCGCGCGAGCGGGAGACATGGTGGGTATAGCTCAGTTGGTAGAGCACCTGGTTGTGGTCCAGGGGGTCGCGGGTTCAAGTCCCGTTACTCACCCCATGTGTGCGGCGGCGTCGTGATCGAGATGGATGCCGCGGCTTTCGAACGTCTCGTCGTCGACGAGCTCGACCTGTTGCCCGACGACATGATCGAGGGTCTGGACAACGTCGTGTTCGTCGTCGAGGACCGCCCCGAGGACGGCAGCCTCGACCTCTTCGGCCTCTACGACGGTTTCGCCCTCACCGAACGCGAACGCTACGGACTCGGCGAGCTGCCCGACCGCATCATCGTGTACCGCGAGCCGCACCTCGCCGCCTGCGACGGCGAGCAAGAGCTGCGCGACGAGGTGCACACCACGCTCGTCCACGAGATCGCGCACTTCTACGGCATCGACGACGAGCGCCTGCACGAGCTCGGGTGGGCGTGATGGCGACCGCGATCCTGGCACTGCCGGACACCGGCACGGACGTCGACCTCGACGAGTCCACCGCGTCCGAGAGACCCTGGCAGACCCTCGTGTGGAACGATCCGGTGAACCTCATGAGCTACGTGGTGCACGTCTTCCGCACCTACTTCGGCTTTCCCCGGCAGACCGCCGAGCTCCTCATGCTCGCCGTACACCACGACGGTCACGCCGTGGTCGCCGAAGGCGCCCGCGAGCAGATGGAGCTGCACGCGCAGGCGATGCACGACTACGGGCTGTGGGCGACGATCAGAAAGGCTCCGCTGTGACCCGCGATCGCACGATCCTCATCGGGCTCTCCCGCCTCGAGGCGCTGCATCTCGCCGGGCTGACCACGCAATTCATGGATCTGCTCGACGCCACCGAACTGGCCTCCGACGATCCAGCGGTGGCGCGGCTCGTGCCCGACGCGTACGTCGACGACGCCGAGGCATCCCGTGAGTTCCGCGAGGTGACCGAGGCCGATCTGCTCACCCGCCGGCGAGAGGATGCCGCGGCCGTGCTGACGACGCTGCATCCGCTCCTCGAGGCGGCGGACGACCACCGGGAGGCTCCGGAGGACGAGGGTGACGACGACCCCGACGACGACCCCGCCGACCTCGACCCGGCTCTGCTGGAGTCGGTGCCCGTGACCATCGGCGCCGACGACGTCCAGTCCTGGCTTCGCACACTCGCGGCCATCCGGCTGGTGCTCGCCTCGCGCCTGGGCATCGAGGCCGAAGACGACCACGACGACCGCGACCCGCGTTTCGGCGTGTACGACTGGATCGGGTACCGCCTGGACGGCCTGGTCCGCGCGATCTCGGAAGACTGATCACAACCGCCGATGCCCACATCATCGCGATCCCGTGATCGCGTTGCGAGCACGCCGCGGTCAGGGGATCGCGAACACGTGGGTGGCCAGCGTGGCCGGCTGATCGCGCGTGAGATGCACATCCTCCTGCGCAGCCCAACGGTTCCAATGGGGCCGATACGTGTCGCCGTCGCGCGCGAGCGCGCGTCGTTCGCGCGACTGCCGCGGCGACTCCAGCCACACGCGCACGTCGCCGAGCCGCGCGGTCTCGGAGGTCAGCAGGCCCGAGCCTTCCACGATCACGGGAAGAGAAGGGACGACGGCGTGCGCCTCAGCGAAGGCCGCGGCATCCCAATCCCATCTCTGCCACACACCGATCGTGTCGCGCGCGTGCGGCATGAGCACCAGATCCGTCGCGAAGCGCACCCCTGAGTCCAGTCCGTCCCAGCCGGGGTAGATCGAGTCGAGCGCGACGAGCTGAACGCGGCCGCTCAGGGGCCACTGGGCGACGATCGCCCGCGCGAGGCTGGTCTTGCCTGCACCGCTGCGCCCGTCGATGAGCACCACCGGGTTGGACGCCGACACCGCGACGACCGCCTCGCAGACCGCGGTCGCGGCCGCCTCGAGGGCGGAGGCGACCGGGTCGGGCCTATTTCTTGAGTGCTCGGATGACACGGGTGAGAACACGACCGGCGACCAGCACGAAGGGGACGGCGACCGCGATGAGGGAGACGAGGTTCGGCTCGAACCGCAGGTCGTCGCCGCGCCTCACGTACGCCCCGAGCGGGATCGCGACACCGCCGCCACCGCCCCCGCTGTCTCCGGCCGCGTCTTCGCCGCCGCCGTAACCATGCCACGTGAGCGCGACGGGGATGATCCGGACACCGTCGACGTCCTGCTGCTCGCCGTAGGCGGCGCTGACGCCGAGCGACGCGGACTGCTTGCCGAGTTCGATTGCGAGGTTGGGCATGCCTCAACGCTACCGGTGAGCGGTTGCGGTGACGAGGGGCTTGACCCGAGGCCGAGTCAGGGTTCGCCGAGTGCGCCCGGCCTCGGATGCGACGGCAGCCCCGCGCCGCCCCGCGCTCGCCCGAGGAGCGTCGCGCGGGTGATCACGCCGCGGCCGAAACGCTCGGAGGCGTCGTCGACCGCGCCCTCGATGCGCCGCCACCCGCCGTCTTGGTCCCACAGGGCGGGCGCGCTCGCGCCCGCCGGCCGCAGCCTCTCGGCGCGCACGCCGATCAGCCGCACCGCCATCGGCCGCTCGACGGCCTCGAACAGGCCGTGCGCGGCGTCGCCGATGCGCTGCCCGACCGCGGTCGGCTCGGCGAGAGTCGTCGACCGCGAGATGGTGGTGAAGTCGGCCAAGCGCACCTTGATCGCGATGGTCGTCGCCTCCCACCCGTTGTCGCGCAGCCGCGCGCCGACCCGATCGGCGAGTCGGCGCAGCTCTGCGCGCAGCACCGCGTCGTCGTCGATGTCGGCGTGGAAGGTCTCTTCGTGGCCGATGCTCTTCTCGACGCGCTGCGTGTCGACCTCGCGCGCGTCCAGGCCCCGCGCGAGGTGCCAGATCCGCTCGCCCATGGCGGCGCCGAGGGCGCGGTCCAGCACACCGCGGGGCGCGTCCAGCACGTCGGCGATGGTGTGGATGCCGCGTGCCGCGAGCGCTTCGGCGGCTTTGGGACCGACGCCCCACAGCGCGCGCACGGGCTGCGGCGCGAGGAAGGCGGCGGTGTCGTCGGCCGTGACGATCAGCAGTCCGTCAGGCTTGCTGATGGTCGAGGCCATCTTGGCCACGTGCTTGGTCGCGGCCACCCCCACGCTGCAGGTCAGGCCCGTCTCTTCGAGCACCCGGCGCCGCAGCATCCCCGCGATCCGGCCGGGACTCCCCCACAGCCGCCGCGCCCCGCGCACGTCGAGGAAGGCCTCGTCGATCGAGAGCGGCTCGACCAGCGGCGTGAAGTCGCCGAAGATGCTCATCACCTGCTCGGACAGGGCGAGATAGCGATCGAAGTGCGGATCGACCGTGATCGCCGTCGGGCACAGCCGCAGCGCCTGCGACACCGGCATCGCCGACCGCACGCCGTAGCGCCGCGCCTCGTAGGTCGCGCTCGAGACGACACTGCGCCCTTCGGGTGAGCCGACGATGACCGGCTTGCCTCTCAGCGACGGGTCGTCGAGAACCTCGACCGACGCGTAGAACGCATCCATGTCGACATGGAGGATGCCGGTGCCGGAGTCGTCCGCCCCCTCGGGCGATACCATCCGGCCCGTGCCGTCGCCGCGTCCCATGGTTCCATTCTCGCCGCGACCGCCGACACCGGCGCCACGGTGAGCTCCACCGTGACCTCGTCGCCCGCGGGCTACTGCGAAGCGCGCTCCAGGACGAGCTCGCGCACGCGCGCGGCATCCGCTTGGCCCTTCATCGCCTTCATGACTGCGCCGATCACCGCGCCGGCGGCCTGCACTTTGCCGTCGCGGATCTTCTCGAGCACGTCGGGCTGCGACGCGAGGGCCTCATCGATCGCCGCGAGCAGCGCCGTGTCGTCAGAGACCACCGCAAGACCGCGCGCGTCGACGACCTGCTGCGGCGTGCCTTCGCCGGCGACGACGCCCTCGAGCACCTGGCGTGCGAGCTTGTCGGTGAGGGTGCCTGCGTCGACGAGCCCCTGCAGCGCCGCCACGTCGGCGGGCGTCGCAAGCTCCGCCGGCTCCTTGCCCTCGGCGTTCGCGATGCGGGTGAGCTCGCCGGTCCACCACTTGCGGGCAGAGGCGGGCGAGGATCCCGCCGCGATGGTCGCCTCGACCTCGGCGAGCAGGCCCCCGTTGACGACGTCCTGGAACTCCAGGTCGGTGAAGCCCCACTCGGCCTTCAGCCGTCGACGGTGTGCGGCGGGCGGCTCGGGCAGCGCCGCCCGGAGCTGTTCGATCAGCTCGGCGGTCGGCTCCACGGGCAGGAGGTCCGGCTCGGGGAAGTACCGGTAGTCGTCGGCGTCCGACTTGGGGCGACCGGGCGAGGTCGTCCCCGTGTCCTCGTGCCAGTGACGGGTCTCCTGCGTGATCGTGCCCCCCGCGGCGAGGATCGCCGCCTGGCGCTGGATCTCGTAGCGCACGGCCCGCTCGACCGAGCGCATGGAGTTGACGTTCTTCGTCTCGGTGCGGGTGCCGAGCTTCTGCTGGCCGCGGGGGCGCAGCGACACGTTCGCGTCGCACCGCAGGTTGCCGCGCTCGAGGCGGGCGTCCGAGATGCCGAGCCCGATCACGATGTCGCGGATCGTCTGCACATACGCCTTGGCGATCTCGGGCGCGCGATGCTCGGCGCCGAAGATCGGCTTGGTCACGATCTCGACCAGCGGCACGCCCGCACGGTTGTAGTCCACCAGCGAGTACTCCGCGCCCTGGATGCGACCGGTCGCGCCGCCGACGTGCGTCAGCTTGCCGGCATCTTCCTCCATGTGCGCGCGCTCGATGGGCACCGTGACGATCGTGCGGTCGGCCAGCTCGACGTCGACCTGTCCTTCGAAGGCGATCGGCTCGTCGTACTGCGAGATCTGGTAGTTCTTGCCGAGGTCGGGGTAGAAGTAGTTCTTGCGCGCGAAGCGGCTCGACGGCGCGATCGAGCAGCCGAGGGCGAGGCCGAGGCTGATCGAGTACCGCACGGCGGTCTCGTTGACGACCGGCAACGACCCGGGAAGGCCCATGTCGACGGGGGCGACGAGCGTGTTCGGCGCAGCGCCGTGGTTGGCCGAGTTGGCGGGGTTCGCGGCGGCCGAGAACATCTTCGTCGCGGTGTTCAGCTCGACGTGCACCTCGAAGCCGAGCACGGGCTCGTAGAGCTCGAGCGCCTTGTCGAAGTCCATCAGCGTGTCTTTGGCCATCAGCGGGCCCCTCCTCGGTTCGACGAGCTCGCGAGCGCCGGCGCGCGGTCCAGCAGCGGTGCGCCCCATGAGTCCACGAGCACGGCTTCAAGGGCGGCGCCGACGCGGTACAGGCGCGCGTCCTGGCGCGCGGGGGCGAGGAACTGGATGCCCACGGGCAGGCCGTCCTCGGCCGCGAGGCCCGACGGGATCGAGATGCCGGGCACCCCGGCGAGGTTCGCGGGGATCGTCGTGACGTCGTTGAGGTACATCTGCAGCGGGTCGTCGATCTTCTCGCCGAGCTTGAACGCGGTCGTCGGCGCCGAGGGCGTCGCGATGACGTCGACCTGCGCGAACGCCTCGTCGAAGTCGCGCTGGATGAGCGTGCGCACCTTCTGCGCCGAGCCGTAGTAGGCGTCGTAGTAGCCCGCCGACAGCGCGTACGTGCCGAGGATGATGCGGCGCTTGACCTCTTCGCCGAAGCCCGCGTCGCGCGTGGCGGCCATGACGTCCTCGACCGTGCCGCCGGGCACGTCCACGCGCAGGCCGAAGCGCACCGAGTCGAACTTGGCCAGATTGCTGGATGCCTCAGCCGGCAGGATCAGGTAGTACGCGGCGACGCCGTACTCGAAGTGCGGCGCGCTGATCTCGACGATCTCGGCGCCCTGGGCCTGCATCGCCGCAAGGGCGGCGCGGAACGACTCGGACACCCCTGCCTGGAAGCCGCTGTCGGGAAGTTCCTTGATCACTCCGACCTTGAGCCCCTTGAGCACCGCTCCCGAGGCGCCCTCGCGGGCCGCGGCGGCGAACGACGGCCAGGCCTCGGCCAGCGACGTGGAGTCGTGCGGGTCGTGCCCCCCGATCACGTCGTGCAGCAGGCCCGCGTCGAGCACCGTGCGCGTGACGGGGCCGACCTGGTCGAGCGACGAGGCCAGCGCGATCGCCCCGTAGCGGCTGACGCCGCCGTAGGTCGGCTTGATGCCGACGGTGCCCGTGACGTGCGCGGGCTGGCGGATCGATCCTCCGGTGTCGGAGCCGAGGGCGAGCGGCGCCTCGAACGCCGCGACGGCCGCGGCCGAACCGCCGCCGGAGCCGCCCGGGATGCGCTCGAGGTCCCACGGGTTGCGCGTCGGGCCGTACGCCGAGTGCTCCGTGGACGAGCCCATCGCGAACTCGTCCATGTTGGTCTTGCCGAGCGGCACGAGCCCCGCCGCGCGCGAGCGGGCGACCACCGTGGCGTCGTAGGGCGACATGAAGCCCTCGAGGATCTTGGAGCCGCTCGTAGAGGGCATGTCGGTCGTCACCAGGACGTCCTTGATGGCAAGGGGAACGCCCGCGACCGGGCCGAGCGCTTCCCCGGCGGCGCGGCGCCGGTCGATGTCGGCGGCCACCTCGAGCGCGTGGTCCGACACGTGCAGGAACGCGTGCACGTCGCCGTCGACGGCGGCGATGCGGTCGAGGTGCGCCTTCGTCGCCTCGACGCTGGACACCTCGCGCGCGGCGAGCTTGTCGGCGAGCGCGGCGGCGCTGAGCTTCGTCAGATCGGTCATGTCAGCCCTTACTGCTCGTCACCGAGGATCGCCGTCACCCGGAAGCGGCCGTCGGCGGCATCCGGAGCGTTCTGGAGCACCTCGGCCGTCGTGAGCATGTCGCCCACGGTGTCGGCGCGGAACACATTCGTGAGCGCGATCGGGTGGCTGGTGGCGGCCACGTCGGGCGTGGCCACCTCGGAGACCTTGGCGATGTTGTCGACGATGACGTCGAGCTGACCGGTCAGGCGCTCCACCTCGTCGCCTGACAGCTGGATCCGGGCGAGCACGCCGAGATGGCGCACGAGATCGGGGGTGATTTCAGACACCCCCCCATTCTAGGTCGGCGTCCGCGAGCGCCCGGCGCCCTACGGGCCCCCGACGCCCCGGCGTAGTGTGGAGCCGTGACGACGTACGACCCACCCCGCCCTTGGACCGCCAGCTACGCCGAGGGGGTGCCCGCCGACCTCGCACCCGTCTCGGGCTCGCTCGTCGACCTCGTCGAGGCGTCCGCGAGGGACTATCCGGATGCCCCGGCCCTGCAGTTCTTCGGGCGCACGACGTCGTATCGGCAGCTGCAGAGCGAGATCGAGCGCGCCGCGGCGGCTCTGCGCGACCGCGGAGTCGGGCCTGGAGACCCGGTGGCGATCGTGCTGCCGAACTGCCCGCAGCACATCGTCGCGTTCTACGCGGTGCTGCGCGTCGGCGGCGTGGTCGTCGAGCACAACCCGCTCTACACGCCCCGCGAGCTGCGCAAGCAGTTCGAGGACCACGGCGCCAAGCACGCGATCGTGTGGAGCAAGGTGGTGGCGACGATCCAGGGCTTCCCCGCCGACCTGCGGGTGCCCGACCTCATCTCTGTCGACGTCACGCGGGCGATGCCCTTCGCCACGCGCGCGGCGCTGCGCCTGCCGATCGCGAAGGCGCGCGCGTCGCGCCAGGCGCTGACCACCGCGGTGCACGGCACCACTCCGTGGGAGGACCTGCTGAAGTCGTCCCCGATCCCGCCGACGGCGCGCAAGCCCGAGACCGACGATCTGGCGATCATCCAGTACACCAGCGGAACCACCGGCACGCCCAAGGGCGCCGCGCTCACGCACCGCAATCTGCTCTCGAACGCGGCGCAGGCGCGCGCGTGGGTGCCCTCGATCGTGCGCGGCAACGGATGCGTCGTCTACGCGGTGCTGCCGATGTTCCACGCCTACGGGCTCACGCTGTGCCTGACGTTCGCGATGTCGATGGGCGCGCGCCTCGTGCTGTTCCCGCGGTTCGACCCCGACCTCGTGCTGCCGGTCATGAAGAAGCATCCGGCGACGTTCCTGCCCCTGGTCCCGCCGATCGCGGCGCGCCTGCTGAAGGCCGCGAACGAGAGGGGCGTGTCGCTCGCGGGCACCGAGATCGCGATCTCGGGCGCGATGGCGCTCCCGCACGAGCTCGTGGTGCCGTTCGAGGCGGCCTCGGGCGGCTACCTCGTCGAGGGATACGGCCTGTCTGAGTGCTCGCCCGTGCTCATGGCGAACCCCGTCGCCGACAATCGCGTGCCCGGCACGGTCGGCCTTCCGCTCCCGGGCACCGAGTGCCGCGTGGTCGATCCCGACGAGCCGACGCGGGATGTCGGGCCCGGAGAGCGCGGCGAGCTCGTCGTGCGCGGACCCCAGGTGTTCCAGGGCTACTACGGCAAGCCCGAAGAGACCGAGCGGGTGTTCGTCGACGGCTGGTTCCGCACCGGCGACATCGTCACGATCGACGAGGGCGGCTTCGTGCGCATCGTCGACCGCATCAAAGAGCTCATCATCACCGGCGGCTTCAACGTCGCCCCGACCGAGGTCGAGAGCGTGCTGCGCCAGCACCCCGACATCGAGGACGCCGCAGTCGTCGGGCTTCCCAGCGACAAGTCCGGCGAAGAGGTCGTCGCCGCGATCGTCTGCGCGCACGGCGCGAGCGACATCGACGTCGAGGCGGTCCGCGCGTTCGCGCGCACGATCCTCACCCCGTACAAGGTGCCGCGGCGCATCTTCGTGGTCGATGAGCTGCCGAAGTCGCTCATCGGCAAGGTGCTGCGCCGTCAGGTGCGCGACTCGCTCCTGCAGCTGACTCAGCCGGATCCGGCAGCCTGAGACTCAGCCGCCCAGGCCGTCGCGGGAGACCGCGACGGCGTAGGGGTGCAGCGTCATTGCGAACACGCCGGCGGCGACCGCGGGGTCTGCTTCGGCGATCGAGCGGGCGGATGCCTCGTCCTCGGCCTCGAAGATCGTGATGCCGAAGGAGGTGAAGTCTTCCTGCGTGCGTCCGGCAAGGATGAGCACACCCGCGTCGCGCAGCCCGACGAGGTAGGCGAAGTGCTCGCCGACGATGCGCTGCTCGTCTTCGGTGGGCTCGGCCACCATCGCCGGACGGGTCGGTTCGATGCGATACAGCCACTGCCTCATGCTGCTCACCCCGCGTCCGGGTCGAGCGCGTCCAGCGCCGACGGCCCCTGTTCGACGAGGATCTTGAACTGCGCGGCGTCGATGATCCGCACGCCGAGCTCTTCGGCCTTCGCCAGTTTCGACCCCGCGCCCGGCCCCGCGGCGACGAAGTCCGTCTTCTTCGACACGCTCGAGGCGGCCTTGCCGCCTGCCGCGAGAATCGCCTCCTGGGCGCCTTCGCGCGTGTAGCCCTCGAGGGCGCCGGTGGCGACCACGGTGAGACCCGCGAGCACGCCTCCGGCTGCGACCGAGGCACCGGGCCCCGGATGCCCCGGCGTCGCGAACCGCGCGCCCGCGGCGGCCCACCGCTCGACGATCTCGCGGTGCCAGTCGACCTCGAACCAGTCGATGAGGGAGTCGGCGATGATGCCCCCGACGCCTTCGACCGCGGCGAGCTCGTCGCGCGTCGCGGCGCGGATCGCGTCGACCGACCCGAACCACTGCGCGAGCGCACGCGCCGCGACGGGGCCGACGTGGCGGATGTTGAGGGCCACGAGGAACCGCCACAGATCCTTCGTCTTCGCCTTCTCGAGTTCGTCGAGCAGTGTGATCGCCTGCGCCGACGGCTGCGGGGCGTTCAGCCCCGCCTTCTTCTCGGCCGGGCTCGGGTTGCGCCGGAACGGCGCGCGACGCACGAGCGCCCCGGTCTTCTCGTCGATCTTCGGCTCGCCGGTCTCGGCGTCGCGCACGACGACCTCGATGGGCACGAGCTCGTCTAGGGTCAGCTCGAACAGGCCCGCCTCGGTGACCAGCGGCGGGGTCTCGGGCGCCGACGGCTGCGTGAGCGCCGCCGCGGTCACCTCGCCGAGCGCCTCGATGTCGAGCGCGCCGCGGGAGCCGATGTGCTCGACCCGCCCGCGCACCTGTGCCGGGCACGAGCGGGTGTTCGGGCAGCGCAGGTCGATGTCGCCTTCTTTCGCAGGCGCGAGCGGGTATCCGCACTCGGGGCAGTTCGAAGGCATCACGAACTCGCGCTCGGTGCCGTCGCGCAGCTCGACCACCGGCCCGAGGATCTCGGGGATCACGTCGCCCGCCTTGCGCAGCACGACCATGTCGCCGATCAGCACGCCCTTGACCCGCACGACATCCTGGTTGTGGAGGGTCGCCTGGCGCACCACCGATCCTGCGACACGGGCGGGCTCCATCACTGCGAACGGCGTGGCCCGCCCGGTGCGGCCGACCGACACGACGATGTCGAGCAGCCGCGTGTTCACCTGCTCCGGCGGGTACTTGTACGCGATCGCCCATCGCGGTGCGCGGCTGGTCGCGCCCAGCTCGTCGTGGAGCGCCAGCTCGTCGACCTTCACGACGATGCCGTCGAGCTCGTGCTCGATGTCGTGCCGGTGCTGGCCGTAGTACGACACGAAGTCGATCACGCCGTCGATCGAGTCCGTGGTGCGCAGGTACGGGCTGGTGGGCAGGCCCCACTCGGCCAGCAGCCCGTAGATCTCGCTCTGCGACGCGACAGGCGGGTCCGGCCACGCGCCGATGCCGTGCACGAACAGGCGCAGCGACGCGAGCCGCGCCTGGCCCGCCTCGAGCTCGAGTCCGTCCTTCTTGTCGAGCTGCTGCCGCAGGCCGCCGCTCGCGGCATTGCGCGGGTTGGCGAACGACGGGAACCGCCGCTCGGCCGACCGGAGCGCGCGCTCCTCGTCGGTGCCGCGGGCGCGGGCGTCGTCGAACACGCGCTCGCGCAGCCGCGCCTGCAGGGCGTTGAGCTCTTCGAAGGCCGCGACCGGGATGAACACCTCGCCGCGCACCTCGACCAGCGGCGGATGCCCCGACCCCGCGAGGCGCTCGGGGATCCCCGCCACGCGCACCGCGTTCACCGTGACGTCCTCCCCCACGCGCCCGTCGCCGCGCGTCGCGGCCGAGGTGAGCACGCCGTGCTCGTAGCGCAGGCTGATGGCCAGGCCGTCGATCTTGAGCTCGGTGAGCCAGCGGACCGGGCGGCCTGCGGCATCTTGAGCCTTCCGGCACCATTCGCGCAGCTCGTCTTCGCTGAAGACGTTGTCCAGGCTCAGCATGCGCTCTGCGTGCGGCACGGGCGCGAACATCGAACTCTCTGCGGCGCCGACGGTCTGGGTCGGGGAGTCCTGGCCCTGCAGTTCGGGGTACAGCCGCTCGAGCGCTTCGAGCCGATGCATCCACCCGTCGTATTCGGCGTCGTCGACGATCAGCGTGTCGCGCCCGTAGTATGCGTCGCGGGCTTCGACGATGCGGTCGGTGAGCGCCGCGGCCTCGGCACGCGCGTCGTCGAGGGTCAGCTCCGGCAGGGCGGGGGCTTCGGCCCTCGTATCGAGTGGCTGCGCAGCGGCTGTATCGAGATGATCCGTCACCCCGTCAGTCTAGGAAGGACGGCCGACGTTCACCGGCCTGCCGGCACCGCCGACACCGTGCGGTCGATCGTGAACTGCCCGATGACGCGCGTGCCGTCGTAGAGCACCGCGGTCTGGCCCGGGGCGACGCCCTCGAACGGGGTTTCGGGACGCACGGTCAGCTCGCCGCCCGACAGCTGCGCCCGCGCGGGCACCGGGTCGGCGTGGGCGCGGATCTGCACGTCGCACGCGAACTCGTCATGAGCGGGCGGGCGCCCGGCCCACGTGAAGCGCTCCCCCGCGATCTCGCCGATGGCGAGCGCCTCTCTGGGCCCGACGACGACGGTGTTCGACACCGGCCGCACCTCGAGCACGAACCGCGGCTTGCCATCGGGCGCGGGGATGCCCAGCGAGAGCCCGCGCCGCTGGCCCACCGTGAACGCGTGCGCGCCCTCGTGAGAGCCGACGATCGCGCCCGACCGGTCCACGATGTCACCGGTCGCGGCGCCCACCTTCTCGGCGAGCCAGCCGCGCGTGTCGCCGTCGGGGATGAAGCAGATGTCGTGGCTGTCGGGCTTGTGCGCGACGGTGAGGCCGCGCGCCTCGGCTTCGGCGCGCACGAGAGCCTTGGACGGCGTCGACCCGAGCGGGAAATACGTGTGCGCGAGCTGCTCGCCGGTGAGCACGCCCAGCACGTAGGACTGGTCTTTTGCGGCATCCGATGCCCGGTGCAGCTCGAGCCCTTCGCCACCGTCCACGAGCGAGGCGTAGTGGCCGGTGCAGACGGCGTCGAAGCCGAGCTCCAGAGCCCGCTCGAGCAGGGCTGCGAACTTGATCCTCTCGTTGCAGCGCATGCACGGGTTCGGTGTGCGGCCTGCCTGATACTCCGAGATGAAGTCCTCGATGACGTCGTCGCGGAAGCGCTCCGAGAAGTCCCACACATAGAACGGGATGCCGAGCCGGTCGGCCGCGCGCCGCGCGTCCATCGCGTCCTCGATCGTGCAGCAGCCGCGGCTGCCGGTGCGGAGGGTCCCACCGGCCCGTGAGAGCGCCAGATGCACCCCGACGACGTCGTGCCCCGCCTCCACGGCCCGCGCCGCCGCGACGGCGGAGTCCACTCCACCGCTCATCGCCGCCAGGATCCGCATGCCTCCAGTCTACGAGCGGGTTGCTGGCAGCGGCCCGGACGGCCGGTGCCCGCAGCTCGTCAGCGGCCTGATCTCGATACACCCGCTCCGCGGGCACTCGATGCGACGGCCGCGGCTCGCGCGCGCTCCACGGCAGCCGGGAGCTCCCGCAGCACCGCATCGACGTCGGCGTCGGTCGACGTGCGCCCCAGGGTGAGCCGCAGCACCTGGCGGGCCTCGGCGTCTGTCCGCCCGAGCGCGAGCACGACGTGCGACGGCTCGGTCACGCCCGCCTGGCAGGCGGACCCGGTCGACACCGAGACTCCGGCCTGGTCGAGCAGGAACAGCAGCGTCTCGCCCTGCGCACCCGGGAACAGCAGGTGCGCGTTGCCCGGCACGCGCCAGGCCGGGTCGCCGAGCAGCTCCGCGCGCGGCACGCACGACAGGATGCCGGCCACCAGCCGCTCGCGCAGCGCCGCGAGCCGGGCCGCCTCGGCCTGCTGCTCGCCGGCGGCCAGCTCGGCCGCCACCGCGAAGGCCACCGCGCCGGGCACGTCCTGCGTCCCCGCGCGGAGTCCGCGCTGCTGCCCGCCGCCGTGCTGCAGCGGGGCGAGGTCGGCGTGCCGTGACACCACGAGCGCACCCACCCCGACCGGCCCGCCGATCTTGTGGGCCGATACGCTCATCGCCACGAGGCCCGCCGCGCGCGCGGCATCCGTTCCCCGCCAGCGCGCGAAGTGCACCGGCAGGTGCCCGAACGCGGCCACCGCGTCGAGGTGCAGCGGCACGCCCGCGCGCGCCGCAGCCCGCGCGAGCGCCTCGGCGTCGTTCACGGTGCCGACCTCGTTGTTCGCCACGAGCGCCGTTGCAAGCGCGGCGCCGGGAAGCGCCTCGGCGAAGGCCGCCTCGGGAATGCGCCCCACCGCATCGAGCGACACCGCACGCAGCGCCGCACCCTCATGGCGGACGAGCCATTCGACCGCATCGAGCGTCGCGTGATGCTCGCCGCCGGGGAGCACGACCGCGTCGCGGTGGGGGTTCCGCGCCCACCACAGCCCCTTGACCGCGAGGTTCACCGCCTCGGTGCCGCCGGAGGTGAGCACGACCTCGATCGGGTCGCACCCGAGGACTGCGGCCAGTCGCTCGCGCGCCTCTTCGAGCGACCGGCGCGCGCGCTGCCCGTCGGCGTGGATCGATGAGGCGTTGCCCGGCTCGGACGCCGCCCGCACCCATGCGTCGCGCGCCTCGGGACGCATCGGAGTGGTCGCGGCATGATCCAGATACACCATGCTGTCCGCCCCTCGTCGGCGATCTGCCCGGCCGGCCGCCGCCCTTACTACTGTAGGACGCATGACGTCACCCCAGCCCGACAGCGAGGCGACCGCCGCACGAACGACCGGGATGATGAGCCCCGACCTGGACGCGCTCGGCGTCACGCTCCACGACGGCGAGGGGACGCTGCGGGTCTGGTCGGGTGCCGCCGACGAGATGGACCTCGTCGTCTTCGACAGCACCGACCTCGACTGGGCCACCGAAACCCTCCCCCTCGTTCCGGTCGGCGGCGGCGTGTGGAGCGTCACCACGGAGCTGCTGCAGCCCGGGGTGCGCTACGCGGTGCGTGCCGGCGGCCCCCACGGCGCGGGCAGCATGTTCAACCGCGGGAGGCTCCTCGTCGAGCCCTACTCGCGCGGGCTCGTCAGCGGCGGCATCGGCGACTGGCGCTCGGTCGTCGTCGAGGGCGCGTTCGACTGGGGCGGGGTGGCCAAGCCCGCCGTTGCCATGGATCGCACCGTGATCTACGAGGCGCATCTGAAGGGCGCCACGAAGCGCCATCCAGACATCCCGCCCGCCCTGCACGGCACGTACGCGGGGCTCGCGCACCCGGCGATGATCGCGTATCTGCACTCGCTCGGGATCACCAGTGTCGAACTGCTGCCGGTGCACGCCTTCGTCACCGAGCGGCGCCTGCTCCAGCTCGGCCTCACGAACTACTGGGGCTACAACACGCTGAACTTCTTCACCCCGCACGGGCCGTATGCGACCGAGGCGAGCCGCCGCGAGGGCGCCGAGGGGGTGCTCCGCGAGTTCAAGGCGATGGTGAAGAGCCTTCACGAGGCGGGTCTCGAGGTGATCCTCGATGTCGTGTACAACCACACCTCCGAAGAGACGCCGAGCGGCCCGCCCTCGAGCCTGCGCGGCCTCGACAACCGCGCCTACTACCGTCAGCACGACGACGGCGCGTACATCGACGTGACCGGCTGCGGCAATGCGGTCGACACGTCGACGGATGCCGCGTCCCGCCTCGTCCTGGACTCGCTGCGCTACTGGGCGACCGACCTGCAGGTCGACGGGTTCCGCTTCGACCTGGCGCCGACCCTCGGCCGCGACGCGAATCACGAGTTCGACCCGGATCATCCGCTGCTGCGCGCCATCGTCGACGATCCGGCGCTGGAGGGCGTCAAGCTCATCGCCGAGCCGTGGGACATCGGCATCGGTGGCTGGCAGACCGGCAGCTTCCGGCCGGGCTGGCACGAGTGGAACGACGGCTACCGTGACGGGGTCCGCAACTTCTGGCTGAGCGACATCGACTACATCACCCGCGCCGGCACCGCACCGGTCGGAGTCAGCCGGTTCGCCACCCGCCTGGCGGGCTCGTCGAACGTCTTCAGCGACGAGCGCGGCCCGCTCGCGGGCGTCAACTTCATCACCGCGCACGACGGCTTCACGCTGCACGACCTCGTCTCGTACGACGTGAAGCACAACGTGGCCAACGGCGAGCACAACCGCGACGGCGCCGACACCAACCGCTCCTTCAACCACGGCGCCGAAGGTCGCACCGACGACCAGCGCATCCTCGCGCGGCGCCGCAAGGCCATGCGCAACCTCCTGGGCACGCTGCTGCTGTCGGCGGGCGTGCCCATGATCACGGCGGGCGACGAGTTCGGGCGCACACAGCGCGGCAACAACAACGCGTACTGCCACGACTCGACGCTCACGTGGCTGGACTGGGACCACGAGCCGTGGCAGCAGGACCTCACCGCGCACGTGCGGCACCTGATCGCTCTGCGCCACGCGAACCCGGCGCTGCGCCCGAGCCGGTTCGCGCGCCTGGGCGAGCACACGCCGAACGCCTCGGAGATGGAGTGGTACGACGAGCGGGGCTGGACGATCTCGATCGCGCAGTGGCGCGACCCCAGTCACCGCACGCTGCAGTACGCGGCGACGGCGTCCGCGGCCCCGGGCGAGGTCGTCAATCGCGTGCTGCTGGTCGTGCACGGCCAGGAGAGCCCGATCGAGGTGACCCTCCCCGAGATCGACGGCGTGCGCGCCTTCGTGAGCCTGTGGTCCAGCGCCGACGAGCGCCCCGCCGAGAGCGCCGAGAGGTTCGCGCCGGGCGATGTCATCGGCATGCCCGGTGCGAGCATGCGGCTCTTCCACGCGGAATGAACGCGGGGCCTCGGCGGGGGCGATAGGTTCGACACGTGGCCACGAGCAACCGAAACGCGACCTCGCGTCCCTGGCGGAGCGCAACCTCCATCCCGGTGCGGTCGGCCGTCGAGGCAGCCGCCCTCGCGCCCCAGGCCGACACGGTGACCGGCCGCATTCCCACGCACGCTCCGTCGCCGTCGGTGCCCGGGGGGCTGTTCCGGCCGAAGGCGTTCAGCGGCGAGGTCGTGCCCTTCCGGGTGACAGCGTTCCGCGAAGGACACGACCTCATCGGTGTGCACGTGCGGCTCTTCTCGCCCTCGGGCGACGAGTCCCTGCATCGCCTGCAACCCCTCGGCGACGGCTTCGACCACTGGCAGACGCTGGTCGCTGCTCGCGAGGAGGGCGTGTGGCGGTTCCGCTTCGAGGCGTTCGCCGACGACGTCGCGACGTGGCTCCACGACGCCGAGATCAAGATCGCCGCCGGCGTCGACCCGGCCCTCATGCGCGAGATCGGCGCCCTCCTGCTCGAGAGGGCCGTCGCCGAGCGCTCGCGCCCGATCGCCGAGCGGCGAGTGCTCGAGGCCGCCGCGGCAGAACTGCGCGATCCGGATGCCCCGGACCAGCGCGCCCTCGAGATCATCCGCGACCAGCGGCTCCGGGCGTACTTCGCCGCTCGCCCCCTCATGTCGCTGCTGTCGCCCGGGCCGATGCTGGAGCTTCTCGTGCAGCGGGAGCGGGCGGGGGTGGGCGCGTGGTACGAGTTCTTCCCGCGCTCGGAGGGCGCCCGCCGCCGCAGGGACGGCACGATCCAGCCGGGCACCTTCCGCAGCGCCGCCAGGAGGCTTCCCGCGGTCGCCGAGATGGGCTTCGACGTGCTCTACCTCCCCCCGATTCACCCGATCGGCGTGACGAACCGCAAGGGGCCGAACAACACGCTCGATGCGGGGCCCGCCGACCCCGGCTCCCCGTGGGCGATCGGCTCCGCCGACGGCGGGCACGACACGGTGCATCCCGAGCTCGGCACGCTCGCAGACTTCCGCGCGTTCGTTCGCGCCGCCCGCGCGCGCGGGATCGAAGTGGCGATCGACCTGGCGCTGCAGGCATCCCCCGACCACCCGTGGGTCACCGAGCACCCCGAATGGTTCACGACGCTCCCCGACGGCACGATCGCCTTCGCCGAGAACCCGCCGAAGAAGTACCAGGACATCTATCCGATCAACTTCGACAACGACCCGGAGGGGATCCGCGCCGAGGTGCTGCGCATCGTTCGGCACTGGATCTCACAGGGCGTGCGGATCTTCCGCGTGGACAACCCGCACACCAAGCCCCTGCAGTTCTGGGAGTGGCTGATCGGCGAGGTCCACGTGCACGACCCCGACGTGGTGTTCCTCGCCGAGGCCTTCACGCGACCGGCCCCGCTGCAGGGCTTGGCCGCGGCCGGCTTCGAGCAGAGCTACACCTACTTCACGTGGCGCAACACGAAGGAGGAACTCGAGCAGTTCCTCTCCGGGCTCGCGCACGACAGCGCTGACTTCCTGCGCCCCAACCTCTTCGTCAACACCCCCGACATCCTCACCGAGTACCTGCAGTTCGGCGGCCGCCCCGCGTACCGGATCCGCGCGGCCATCGCGGCGACGGGTGCTCCGACCTACGGCGTCTACGCCGGCTTCGAGCTGTTCGAGAACGTGGCGCGCCCCGGATCCGAAGAGAACATCGACAACGAGAAATACGAGTACAAGGTCCGCGACTGGAGCGGCGCGGTCGCCCGCGGGGCATCCCTCGCGCCCTACCTCACGCGCCTCAACGAGATCCGCGCCGCGCACCCGGCGCTGCGGCAGCTGCGCAACCTCGACCTGCACTGGAGCGACGACGACGCGATTCTCGTGTTCTCGAAGCACCTCGACGCGGCGCTGTCAGAGACCGGTCGCCCCGACACGATCATCGTCGTGGCCAACGTCGACCCGCACTCGGTGCGCGAGACCATGGTGCACCTCGACACCCGCGTATGGGGTGTGCGGCCGGGCGACGCCTTCGAGGTCGAAGAGCTGATCACCGGCGCGAACTGGACCTGGTCCGACCACAACTATGTCCGGCTCGACGCGTTCGACGAGCCGGTGCACATCCTGCACGTGAAGGAGTCCCGATGAGCCGCCCCGACGACAGTGTCCTAGACGCCGTGGCATCCGGCAGCCACTATCAGCCGCATGCCGTCCTGGGCCTGCACCAGGGAACGGATGCCGCGGGCTCCGTCGAGTGGACGGTCAGGGCCCGCCGGCCGCTCGCCCACAGCGTGACCGCGGTCTTCGCCGACGGCACGCGCGTGCCCCTCGAGCACGTGCGCAGCGGGATCTGGGAGGGAACGCGCAGCGGCGACCCCGGCCGCTACGAGCTCGTGACGACCTACGCCGACGGTCCGGACTACGTGACCGACGACCCGTACCGGCACCTTCCCACCCTCGGCGAGCTCGACCTGCATCTGATCCGCGAGGGCCGCCACGAGCAGCTGTGGCGCGTGCTCGGGGCGCACGTGCGCGAGGACGACGGCGTGCAGGGAACAGCGTTCTCGGTGTGGGCGCCCAACGCGCGCGCGGTGCGCGTCGTGGGCGACTTCAACGGGTGGGACGGCCAGGGCCATGCGATGCGGTCGCTGGGCGCGAGCGGTGTGTGGGAGCTGTTCGTCCCCGGCGTCGGGGCGGGCGAGAAGTACAAGTTCGAGCTGCTCACGCGCAGCGGAGGCTGGGTGCTGAAGGCCGACCCGATGGCGCGCTACGCCGAGGTTCCGTCGGGCACGGCATCCATCGTCGTCTCGACGTCATACGTGTGGAACGACGGCGACTGGCTCGCTCACCGCGCGAACACCGCGCCCATCTCGCAGCCCATGTCGGTGTACGAGGTGCACTTCGGCTCGTGGCGGCAGGGCTTGTCGTATCGCGAGGCCGCCGACCAGCTCATCGACTACGTGCTCGCCCACGGATTCACCCACATCGAGTTCCTGCCGCTGGCGGAGCATCCCTTCGGCGGATCCTGGGGCTACCAGGTGACCGGCTACTACGCGCCCACAAGCCGCTTCGGGCACCCCGACGACCTGCGCTACCTCATCGACCGGATCCACCAGGCCGGCCTCGGCGTGATCATGGACTGGGTTCCGGGGCACTTCCCCAAGGACGCCTTCGCGCTGGCCCGCTTCGACGGCGAACCCCTGTACGAGCATCCCGACCCGCGCCGCGGCGAGCACCGCGAATGGGGCACCCTGGTGTTCGACTACGGCCGGCCCGAAGTGCGCAACTTCCTCGTGGCCAACGCGCTCTACTGGTTCGAGGAGTTCCACGTCGACGGGCTCCGGGTCGACGCGGTCGCCTCGATGCTGTACCTCGACTACTCCCGTGAGGCCGGCGAATGGGCGCCGAACATCTACGGCGGTCGCGAGCACCTCGAGGCGATCTCGTTCCTGCAGGAGGTCAACGCGACCGCCTATAAGCGCTACCCGGGAATCGCGATGATCGCCGAGGAGTCGACGAGCTTCCCCGGCGTCACCGCCCCCACCAACCGCGCCGGCCTCGGCTTCGGCTTCAAATGGAACATGGGGTGGATGAACGACTCGCTCCAGTACATGAAGCGCGACCCGCTGTACCGTCACCACCACGAGGGCGAGCTCTCGTTCTCGTTCGTCTACGCCTTCAGCGAGAACTACGTGCTCCCGGTCAGCCACGACGAGGTCGTGCACGGCAAGGGGAGCCTGTTCGGCCGAATGCCCGGCGACCACTGGCAGAAGCTCGCGAACATCCGTGCCTTCCTGGCGTACATGTGGGGACACCCCGGCAAGCAGCTACTGTTCATGGGGCAGGAGTTCGGCCAGATGTCGGAGTGGTCCGAGGGCCGTTCGCTCGACTGGTGGCTCATGGACCAGCCGACGCACGCGCAGCTGGCCGGCTACGTGGGTGCGCTCAACCGCGTGTACCGCGACCATTCCGCGCTGTGGGCGCGCGACTCCGACGGCGCAGCCTTCACGCGCCTGGGCGCTCCGTCGTGGAACCCCAATGTCATCGCGTTCGCCCGGCGCGACTGGCACGGCAACACGGTGGTGGTGATCTGCAACTTCTCGGGCACTCCCGTGAACGACTACACGCTGGAGCTGCCCGAGCCGGGCGTGTGGCACGAGATCCTCAACTCGGATGCCCCGGACTACGGCGGATCCGGCGTGGGCAACCTCGGGGTCGTCCACGCCGACGAGAACCGGCTTGCAACCATGGTCGTGCCGCCGCTCGGCGCGCTGTGGCTGCGTCACGACGCGCAGGCGCACATCCCCTCGCCCGCCCACGGCTGAGTCCTCCGGCCGCCGGGAGGCGACGGCTGAGTCAGAACAGCAGCGAAGAGAGCCGTCCCCGCGCGCGCACGACGCGCGGATCGGTGTCGCCGACCAGCCCGAACAGTTCGAGCAGCCGCTCGCGCACCGGCGCGCGCCGCTCGGCGGGAAGCACCGCGAACAGGTCGAGCAGGCGCGCGAAGGCATCGTCGACGTGCCCCCCGGCCAGATCGAGGTCGGCGACGGTGAACTGCGCGTCGACGTCGGCCGGATCGGCGGCCGCGGCCGCGCGCGCGGCCTGCAGGTCGGCGCCCTGGACGCGGTCGAGCAGCCGCACCTGCGCCAAGCCCGCCCGCGCGTCGGTGTCGCGCGGGTTCTCGACGAGTGCCTTCTCGTACGCCGCGATCGCCCGCGGGTAGTCCCCCGCCTCGATCGCGTCGAACGCCTCGGCGTGCAGCGGCGGCAGCGCCGGCTCGACGGGCTCTGCCGCGTCGTCGGAACCGGATGCCACGTCCACGCTGCCTGTCACTCCGTTCTGAGCGGCGACTTCGAGCAGCTGGGCGAACACCTCGCGAACCTGCTGCTCGGGAACGGCCCCTGTGAACAGCGGCACGGGCTGGCCGCCGACGAGGGCGACCACCATCGGGATCGACTGCGCGCGGAAGGCCTGCGCCAGCTGCGGATTGGCGTCGACGTCGACCTTGGCCAGCACGAGTCGGCCGCCCAGCTCGAGGACGACCTTCTCGAGCACGGGGCTGAGCTGCTTGCACGGCCCGCACCACTCCGCCCACAGGTCGACGACGACCGGGACGGTGCGGGAGAGTTCCAGGGCGGCGCCGAACGTGTCATCTGTCACGTCCATCACGAGGGAGGGCACCGCGCCGGCCGGCGCAGCCTGCGCGGTGGCGCCCGGCGCCGCCGAAGCGGGGCGGTTGCGCAGAGCGGACAGGTCCACGGCGCCGCGCAGCGCGGCGCCCGGGAGGGCATTGCTCAAGAGATCACCTTCGCGTCGAGGATGTTCGAAGAATACCCGAGGAGTCGGATCTTCTCGTCCGACCCCGGACCGGGCACATAGAAGAACAACTGGTCGCTGAACGTCGTGATCACGCCGGTCTGCGACTGGTCGACGCCGGTCAGCGTCTTGACCTGGGCATTCTCGCCGAGCTTGATGACGGCGTCCGCGTTCGTGGGTTTGACCTCGTCGGTCTCGCTGACGCTCACAGCGACGATCGCCCCGCTGTCGAGCGTGGCCAGCGCCAACGGCGCGAACGCACCGGCAGCCGACCCGAACGTCAGGCTTCCGGTGTTGGTCGCGGTCGTGTTGAACGCGTCGAGGCGAGCCTGCCGGTTGCCGCTGACCGCTTCGCGGAAGTGGTCGGACTCGGTGTCGAAGAGATCGAAGTACTCGCTGTCTCCGCCCCTGTTGATGACGTCGGCATAGGCGCCCGCGAGGTCCTCCGGCGCCACGACGAGGAACTCCGAGTCCGGCGGGACCTGCGCCGCACCGAGATAGTCGGGGGCCAGGCCGGGCATGACCGTCGAGGCCTCGAGGTTGCCGATGTAGTTCAGCTTGTACGCCGACCACTGGTCCTGCTGCGTGAACAGCATGATGTTCGCGCTCTTGTCGTCATCGTCGTTGATCACGGCCATGAACGTGCGCGGCCAGCCGTCGAACGCCTGCGGGAGCACGATCTCGACGTCATCGGTCGGGATCGGCGCAGGCGGCGTCCGGTCGGTGATGGCCGCACGGAGCCGGTAGTCGGTCTGGCGCTCGGCGAGGACCGCACCGTCGAGACGGGTCGCCGCCAGCGCCGGGTCGAGCGTCTCGTCCGCCGAGGCAACCGTCGACGCGACGCGCGAGATGATCCGCTCGGCCTGCGCCTTGGTCACGGCCGGCGACTGCTGGCCCTCGGGCACGAGCACCGTCTGTGTCGGGCTCGGCGTGGGCGAGGGGCCGAACTGCGGCCACGCATCGGCGGAGCATCCGGAGAACAGCAGCGCCGAGACGGCCACCACCGGCAGCACGGCGAACGCGCGGCGACCCGACACGGCCCGGCGGGTCGGAGCGCCGGCCGAGATCACGCCCTTGTCCTCGGCCTCGATCGCCAGATCGATCGGCTCGGTGACCGGGACCGGCAGGCCCTTGCGGCGCGGTCCGCGTGAGCGACGGACGTGACGGATGCCGAGGATGTACAGCAGCACGCCCACGGCGAGGATCACGCCGCCGCCGACGATGAGCGGTCCCGCCCAGGGCGTCGTGCTCTGGATCGGCCACGACACGCTCACAGCGCTCGGCGCCGGAAGCGTGCCGTCGGTCGCGACGAGCACGCTCATCTCATCGGGCAGACGCAGCGGAGCGATCAGCAGGTCCTCCTGCTGGAACTCGTCGAGCCAGAGGTCGGAGCCGAGCGGGCTGCGCCCGGCCGGAGCCGTCGCATCGGCGGGAGCGGTCGCATCGGGAGGGGCGACGTCCGCCTCGGCGGCGGCATCCGTCGGCTCATCGCCCGCGGCCTCGGGCTCGGGCTCGGGCTCGGGCTCGGGCTCGACGAGCGTCGTGACCGCCTCGTCGTCCTCGAGCGTCACGCTCGCGTACGAGGCATCCGACAGCCACGCCTTCAGGTCGGCCGTGCGGCCGTACGCGGCGAAGATCTCGCCGTCGGCCTGCGCCCGCAGCGTCTGGGTGCCGGGCTGACTGTTCAGCACCGCGCCGTCGATGAGGAGATATGGGACCTCTTCGTCGACCGAGAACGACACCGTCTCGGTCGACGGCCCTTGGAAGACGGTTCGCTGGGCGATGCCCGCACCGATCATCAGCGCGGCGACGAAGAACGCTGCGACAGCCCACACGAAACGCACGAAACAGAACCCCTTACAGGCCCGGAATCGCACGGCGGGCCTTCGACTCGACAACTCAGAGTAGCGAAAACGACCTGAAAGGTCCCAGAGAGGGGGCAATGCGCAGCCCCGGGGCACCGTGTGCGTATTCTGGCGGGAGCCCCCGCGCCACCGTCGCCGAGCCCCCGGAGATCCTCGTGAAGCTGCATCACCCGTTCCGCACCGCCTTCGTGGCGACGCTCGGCGTCGGGCTCGGCCTGCTGCTCATCGGCAGCGTCCAGACGCTGTCGACGATCCTGCTCTACGTGGGAACGGCGCTCTTTCTCTCGCTGGGCCTTGACCCGCTCGTGGCCTGGCTCGAACGCCGCAAGCTGCCCCGCTGGGCGGCCGTCCTGATCACGATCCTCGCGGTGCTCGCGGTGTTCGCCGGAATCATCCTGATGGTGGTGCCGATCATCGTCAGTCAGATCGCGCAGCTGGTCGGGCTGATCCAGGAGTTCCTGAGCAGCCGCACGCTCGACCAGTTCCTCGGCGAGGTGAACGACTGGCTCGCCCAGCGCTTCCCCGGTCTGCCGGACGGCTTCCTCGACGACGCGATCAAGAACGCACAGGACTGGCTCGTCGACAACTGGAGCCAGATCACCGGCGGGGTGATCAACGTCGGGTTCGCCGTGGTGTCCGGTCTCACCGGCGCTTTCATCGTGCTCATCCTGACGATCTACTTCACCGCCTCGACGCCTTCACTCAAGCGCTCGGTGTACCAGCTCGTGCCGGCCTCCAAGCGCGCGCGGTTCGTCGACCTCGCCGAGCAGATCACCGACTCGGTCGGCTACTACGTCATCGGCCAGGTCACGATGGGTGTGATCAACGGTGCGCTCAGCGCGATCTTCCTCACGATCATCGGCGCGCCCTTCCCGGCGGTCCTCGCCGTGATCGCCTTCTTCTTCTCGCTGATCCCCCTCGTCGGAACGCTCACCGGCTCGGTGATCATCGTGCTCACCTGCCTCATCCCCGGGCTGGGCTCGCCCACGACCGCGCTCATCGCCGCGATCTACTACCTCGTCTACATGCAGATCGAGGCCTACGTCATCTCGCCGCGCGTGATGAACCGCGCCGTATCGGTCCCGGGCGCCGTCGTGGTGATCGCGGCCCTCGCGGGCGGGTCGCTGCTGGGCCTGCTCGGCGCCCTCATCGCGATCCCGGTGGCCGCGAGCATCCTGATCATCTACCGGCAGGTCGTGATCCCCCGGCAGAACGAACTCTGAGAGCGGATGCCGCGTCCGCGGTCACTCCGCGGCGGCCTCGCCGGGCCACTCGGTCGGCAGCGGCAGCGCGTCGGGGTTCACCGCCGCCACGATCTCGGTGAGCACCCGTCGGGTCTGCGTCTCGCCGACCCACAGGTGCTTTCCGCCTTCGACGGGGACCAGCACCGCGTGCGGGATGGCGGAGAACCGCTCCGCCGCCTCGGCGGGACGCAGGTAGTCGTCGAACTCGGGAACCACCACCACGAGCGGGCGCGGATCGCCCGCCCACGCGGCCAGTTCGTCGTCGGTGGTGCGGTGCAGCGGCGGCGAGAGCAGGATGACGCCCTCCACCTCGTGGTCGCGTGCGTACTTGAGGCCGAGCTCCGTCCCGAACGACCAGCCGACGATCCACGGGCGGGGCAGCCCCCGCTCGCGCACGAAATCCATCGCCGCCGCGACGTCGAAGGCCTCGCTCTGGCCCCCATCGAACGCTCCCTCGCTGGTGCCGCGCGGCGAGGTCGTGCCGCGGGTGTTGAACCGCAGCACCGCGAGGTCGGCCAGTGCCGGCAGCCGCGCGGCGGCCTTGCGCAGGATATGCGAATCCATGAACCCGCCCGCGGTGGGAAGCGGGTGCAAGGTCACGAGCGTCGCGACCGGGGCGCGCTCGAGCGGCGTGGCGAGCTCACCGACGAGCGTCAGGCCGTCGAGCGTGTGCAGTTCGATGTCTTCACGGACGGCGGGCAGGGCGAGGGGGCCACGGATCTCCACAGTCATCGATTCTCTCAGCTTGAGCGACCGCGACCGGCCGCTCGCGTCACGAGATCGCCCAGCACCGCTCGTGCCAGTGGCGCCGGGCTGCGAGATCCGCCTGGTCGCCGAGCACGCCGTCGGCTCGCCACGCGACCAGGTGCGCGACCCCGGCCCCGATCGTGCGACCGCAGCCCGGGCACGTGTAGGCCTTCTGCGCCTGGACGGCCGACACGGGCTGAACCGTCCAGTCGATGCCGCGCCGGGTCTCGGTGCGCTTCCAGCCCGCGATCAGCCGTGAGAGCGCATCGTCACCGGGCGGATCCGGCCGACGACGCTTCGAGCGCGCCATGGCTCAATACCACCCCGTGCTCTGCGAGTGATCCCACGCTCCGCACGGCGTCCCGTAGCGACCGCCCACATAGCCCAGTCCCCAGGCGATCTGGGTGGCGGGGTTGGTCTCCCAGTCCGCGCCGGCCGAGGCCATCTTGCTGCCGGGGAGGGCCTGGGGGATGCCGTACGCCCCGCTTCCCGCGTTGTAGGCGCTCACACGCCAGCCGGATTCCTTGTTCCACAGCGCCACGAGGCACGCGAACTGGTCATCGCCCCACCCGCGGGCAAGCAGCATGTCGTACGCGATCGCCTGAGCGGTACCCGGATCGGGCGAGACGAACGGCGGACGCCAGCCGGAGCCCGACGAGGACTCCGCCGCCGGCGCGACCGGCGCGGGCTTCGGGGCGACGTACACCTCGTATGACGGGCGCTCCAAGGTCACGGCGGCTGCGTCCGCGTCGGCGGATGCCTCGCCCGTGAGGGACTGCACGTCGCCCAGTGAGCTCGCGTACAGCGAGATCGGCGGCGATTCGACAGCGCTCGCCT
The DNA here is from genome assembly GCF_041379855.1 of Microbacterium sp. BWT-B31. Lineage (NCBI taxonomy): Bacteria > Bacillati > Actinomycetota > Actinomycetes > Micrococcales > Microbacteriaceae > Microbacterium > Microbacterium sp. BWT-B31. The sequence goes on along the minus strand of NZ_JBFECU010000011.1, from coordinate 34,198 downwards.
GCGTGAGCGCCACGCCCGCGGGACCGAGCCAGGCGGCGACGAAGGCCACGGCGGCCGCAGCGGAGAACACGCCCATCACCCCGCGGCGCCGAGACCAGCGCTGCTCGACTGGGGGCGTGACGCGACGGGCCCGCGCAGCGACCGCTGATCTCGACTGGGCCAGGGAACGACGCGTTGCGTGCGCTGGGATCATGTCGTTGCCGGAACTCACAGTGCGCACGAGTCTAGCGTCCAATTCCGGCGCATGCCGACGATGCCTCACGCGCCGTCACGCGACGGCGAGCATCACTTCGATGACCGCATCCAGCACGGCATCCACCTGCGCCTCGCGGTACCCCCGCCGCTGCATCCGAAACGCCACCGATCGCACCTGCTCGGGCGTGAGCGACTCGCCCGTCTCGAGGTAGCGGGAGATGCGGTCGGCCACGATGTCGACCTCGTCGACGCGGTACCCGAATCGCAGCGCGCTCACACGGTCGAAGCGACGCCTGCGGCCACGCGCGAGCCGATCGAGGATCGCCTGAGCCGTCTCGCGCGCCTGACCGACCCACGGCCCCGCGCCCGCGGTGGTGATGGCGTCGTGGCGCTCCCTGGCGGCGAACGCGTCTTCGATGCGCCCCAGTGCGGCGTCGACCGCCTCGATCGAATAGCCGCGGCGTGTGAGCGGGAAGGCGGCCTTGCGCACGTCGGCGGCCGTGATCGGGTCGTCAGACGACGCCTCGAACGCCGAGCGCGCCCTCAGGAGGAACTCGTCGACGGCGGCGCGTTCGTAGCCTTTGCGTCCGCGAGGGGCGTCGGGAAATGCGGCCGAGGATTCGGTGGGTGCAGTGGTCATGATCCTGCCAGTGGAATGAACAGATAGGCCAGACCGAGCGCGACCGGGGCGCTCGGAAGAATGGAGTCCAGGCGATCGAGCACACCGCCGTGGCCGGGCAGCCACGAGCTCATGTCCTTGATGCCGAGGTCGCGTTTGATCATCGACTCGCCGAGGTCGCCGGCGGTGGCCGAGAGCAGGAGGACGGGTCCGATGACCAGACCGGTCCACCACGGAAGGCCGAGCATGAACAGTGCCAGCAGGATCGCCGCGATGATCGACGCGGCGGCCGCGCCGGCGAAGCCCTCCCACGTCTTCTTCGGGCTGATCCGCGGAGCCATGGGATGCTTGCCCAACGACAGGCCGATCGCATACGCGCCCGTGTCGGCCGAGACGGCGACGATGATGAACGCCAGCACCCACCACTCGCCGCGCGGAAGCGTCAGCAGCACCACGCACAGGCTCGTGAGGAACGGCACGTAGAGCTGCATGAACGCGGCCACCAGCACGTCGGTGAGAACCGCACCGTAGGACCGCCCGTCACGGCGTGCCATCTGCGCGATCAGACGCCACACCACGACGAAGGTGACCGCGACGAAGGCGACGACCCACAGCATCCACGGGTCGAGGAAATACCCCGACACCACCAGCACCGTGCCGCTGATCAGCTGCGGCACCAGGTCGACGCGGTGCCCCGCCGCCGAGAGCGCGCGACCGAACTCGAAGATCCCCAGCAGGGCCGCGGCGAGGGCGAAGACCACGAACGGCCAGCTGAGGAAGATGAGCGAGAGGACCAGGATCGCCCCGATCCCGACGCCGATCAGGATCGCGAGGATCAGGTCCCTGCCCGTGCGCTCCTTGATGCGCTCGTTTGCCTGCTCGAACTCGGCCATGGCGTGCTGGACCTGGTTCTCGATGTCGCTGCGCGCCGCGCGGACCTGCGCGTGGAAGTCGGTGACGGGCTCGGACTGCTCGGCGCGCCCGGGCGCGGTCTCGCGCCGGGGGTTCGGCTTGTCGGCAGCCGAAGCCGAGGCATCCGCCCCCGCGCCTTCAGCGGAGGCGGGATCGGGAACCGGGCCGGTTGCGTCGGTCACAGGCGTCCTAGACCTCGAGGAGTTCGGCTTCTTTGCGCTTGAGCGCCTCGTCGATCGCGTCGACGTAGGTGCGGGTGAGCGTGTCGAGCTCCTTCTCGGCCCGGTTCAGCTCGTCTTCGCCGACCTCGCTCTTGAGCGCGTCGAGCTCGTCCTTGGACTTGCGACGGATGCCTCGCACGTGCACCTTCGCGTCCTCGCCCTTGGAGCGCACGAGCTTGACGAACTCCTTGCGGCGCTCCTCGGTGAGCTCGGGCAGCGTCACGCGGATGAGGTTGCCGTCGTTCGAGGGGTTCGCACCGAGGTTCGGCATGTCGCGCACGGCCTGCTCGATCGCCTTCAGCGCCGACTTGTCGTACGGCGAGATGACCAGGGTGCGCGCCTCGGGGTTGTTCAGCGAAGCGAGCTGCGCGAGCGGTGTCGGCGTGCCGTAGTAGTCGACCAGGACCTTCTGGAAGAGCTGCGGATTGGCGCGGCCGGTGCGCACCGTCGCGAAGTCCTCCTTCGCGCCCTCGACGGCGCGATCCATGCGGACTTCGGCATCTGCCAGGACGTCGGCGATCACAGTGGCTCCCATCGTTGCTGCGGAACTCTCAGTCTATCGGCGCACCCCCGCAGGAACGGGCGCGAACCGCTCGGGTCAGGTGGTGACGAGCGTCCCGATCGGGTCGCCCAGGAGCGCCCGAGTGACGCTGCCGGCGGGCTCCATGCCGAACACGCGCATGTCCATCCGGTTGTCCATGCACAGGCTGAAGGCCGTCGAGTCGACCACCTTGAGCCCGCGCTGAAGCGCATCGATGTAGGTGATGCGGTCGATGAGGGTGGCCGTCGCGTCGTGTCGCGGATCGGCGGTGTAGACCCCGTCGACCCCGTTCTTCGCGACCAGCACCTCGTCGGCCCCGATCTCGAGCGCGCGCTGCGCGGCGACGGTGTCTGTCGAGAAGTAGGGCAGGCCGGCGCCGGCTCCGAAGATGACGACGCGGCCCTTCTCCATGTGCCGCTCGGCACGACGGGGGATGTAGGACTCGGCGACCTGCGTCATCGAGATCGCGGACTGCACGCGGGTGGCGGCGCCGGCCTGCTCGAGGAAGTCCTGCAGGGCGAGCGCGTTCATGACGGTGCCGAGCATGCCCATGTAGTCCGCGCGGCCGCGGTCCATGCCGCGCTGGCTGAGCTCTGCGCCGCGGAAGAAGTTGCCTCCTCCGACGACGATCGAGATCTCGACCCGGTCCACGGCCGCGGCGATCTCGTGGGCGATCTGGCTGACGACATCGGGGTTCACCCCCAGCTGCCCGCCTCCGAAAGCCTCTCCGGACAGCTTCAGCAGGACGCGGCGGCGTCCGGTGGCCTCATTGATCACGTGTCATCCTCTCGTCGTGATGTCAACCTAGGGGGTGCCGGCATGCATGGGAAAGGCCCGCATCGACGGGCGATGCGGGCCTTGTCCGAAATGTCAGGCGCCGACCTTGAAGCGGGCGAACCCGGTCAGGGTGAGACCGGCGTCCTTGGCGACCTGGGCGACGGACAGCTTGTTGTCCTTCGCGTAGTCCTGGTCGAGCAGGGCGACCTGCTTGAAGAACGCGCCCACGCGGCCCTCGACGATCTTGGGCAGGGCAGCCTCGGGCTTGCCCTCGTTGCGCGAGATCTCGGTGACGATCTCGCGCTCCTTCTCGACCTCGGCGGTCGGGACCTCGTCGCGGCTCAGGTACGAGGGGTTGGCGAACGAGATGTGCTGCGCGAGGCTGCGCGCCGTCTCGGCGTCGTCGCCGGCGTAGGCCAGGACCACGCCGACCTGCGGCGGCAGGTCCTTGTTGGTCTTGTGCAGGTAGATCTCGAACTTGTCGCCGGCGAGCGTGCGCACGCGACGCAGTTCGACCTTCTCGCCGATGATCGCCGCTTCGTCCGAGATGAGCTGCTCGACGGTCTGGTCGCCGGCGGGGGCGGCCAGGGCCGCCTCGGCCGAGTCGGCCCCGGCGGCGGCTGCGGCGGCGAGCACCTTGTCGGCGAGCGCGACGAAGCGCTCGTTCTTGGCGACGAAGTCGGTCTCGCAGGCGAGCTCGATGATGGTGACCTTGCCGTCCAGCTCGGTCGCGGCCACGAGGCCCTCGCTCGTCGAGCGGTCGGCGCGCTTGGCGTTGCCCTTCGCGCCCTTCAGGCGCAGGATCTCGACGGCCTTCTCGACGTCGCCGTCGGCCTCTTCGAGCGCCTTCTTGGTGTCGACCATGCCGGTGCCGAGCTGCTCGCGCAGCGCCTTGATGTCGGCGATCGTGAAGTTTGCCATGAGTGGCGGCTCCCTCTTCAGTGGGTTGTTGACGTTTTGGGGATGCCGCGGCGGGACCGCAGCTGCGATCCCGCCGCGACGGAGTCCTACAGGATCAGGCGCTTACTCGGCGGCCGGAGCCTCGTCGGCGGCGGGCGCCTCGGCGGCCTCGGCGGCTGCCTCGTCGGCGGCCGACTCGGTCGCGACGGTCTCGACCTCGGCGACGTCGGTCACGACCGGCGCACCCTGCTCGAGCAGCTCGCGCTCCCACTCGGCCAGCGGCTCAGCGGCCTCGTCGGCGTCGGCCGCGGGCTGGTGGCGCTGGATGAGGCCCTCGGCGGCGGCGTCGGCGATGATGCGGGTGAGCAGGCTCACCGAGCGGATCGCGTCGTCGTTGCCGGGGATCGGGTACTGGAACTCGTCGGGGTCGGCGTTCGTGTCGAGGATGCCGATCACGGGGATGCCGAGCTTCTTGGCCTCGTCGATGGCGAGGTGCTCGCGCTTGGCGTCGACGACCCACAGCGCCGACGGCGTCTTCTGCAGGTTGCGGATGCCGCCGAGCGACTTGTGCAGCTTGTCGAGCTCGCGCTTCTTGAGCAGGAGCTCCTTCTTGGTGAAGCCGGTCGCCGCGGGGTTCTCGAAGTCGAGCTCCTCGAGCTCCTTCATGCGGGCGAGGCGCTTGGACACCGTCGAGAAGTTGGTGAGAAGACCGCCGAGCCAGCGCTGGTTGACGTAGGGCTGGCCGACGCGGGTCGCCTGCTCGGCGAGCACCTCCTGCGCCTGCTTCTTGGTGCCCACGAAGAGGATGGTGCCGCCGTGGGCGACGGTCTCTTTGACGAACTCGTACGCCTTGTCGATGTAGGCAAGCGACTGCTGAAGGTCGATGATGTGGATGCCCGAGCGCTCGGTGAGGATGAAGCGCTTGACCTTCGGGTTCCAACGGCGGGTCTGGTGTCCGAAGTGGACACCGCTGTCGAGCAGCTGGCGGATCGTGACGACGGCCATGGCCGGTCTCCTTCTCTGGCGCGGACGCGCCTCTTGCGGTTGATTCGTGCCGGATTGTCCGGCGAGCCTGGTGCCCGGCACACGCCCGCCCGTCGATTTCTCGAGGGGACCGTTGGGAGTGGATGCCGCGCCAGCGGATTCAGGATCCGTGCGGCGCTCTGGGCACGCGGAGTCATCCCGACACGCGGGATGCGGTCTCCAGTGTATCAGCCGCAGCCCGGCGCCACCGGCGGACGCCCCGCCCGCCGGTGGCGCGTCCTGTCCTCCCCAACCGGCCACGCCCCCGCGAGTCTCCCCAGGTCGGCCGTCCGGCACGCGAACGGATGCCCCGACCCTCGATCCTGGATCGCATGCGCTCCCCGCATCGCCGCCTCGCCCTGTCCGTCGTCTTCGCACTCGCGACGCTTGCGACGCTCTCGCCATCGACCCCGCCCACCGCGGCGGCGGACGAGCCCGTCCCGCCGCCGGCCGCACCCCGGATCGAGACCTCGCAGGCGTGGCTGTGGCCACTGGGTCGATTCCGCCTCGTGGAGCCGTACGTCGCACCCGCGCATCGATATGGTCCGGGCCATCGGGGAATCGACCTCGAACCGGTCGATTCGACGGTGGTGCGCGCGCCGGCGTCAGGCGTCGTCGCGTTCTCGGGAATGGTCGCGGGCCGGGGCGTCCTGACCATCGATCACGGCGACGGTCTCGTCACGACGCTCGAGCCGGTCGACTCGACTCTCCCGATCGCAACCCTCGTCGCACGCGGCGACGAGGTGGCCACGGTCGCGATCGGAGGCCACACTCGCCCGGGGGCGCTGCACTTCGGCGTGCGGCTTGACGGCGAATACATCAACCCGATGCTGCTTCTGGGCGGAGTGCCGAGGGCGGTGCTGCTCCCCTGCTGCTGACCGGCTGCGCGCTCACCGCGACCGGACCAGGTCGACACCGGGCCTGTGCCGGTGACGCAGACCTTCGCGCGCACGCCGACGAGGGCGCTGTCAGGCACGGGGGTGCGCGAGGCGATAGGTCGCGGCGAGGCGCTCGCTCGAGACGTGCGTGTAGATCTGGGTCGTGCCGAGACTCGCGTGCCCGAGGAGCTCCTGCACGGCCCTCAGGTCGGCGCCGCCGTCGAGCAGGTGCGTCGCCGCGGAGTGGCGCAGGGCATGAGGCCCGACCGCCGCGCCCACCACGGGGCCGAGCGTGCGCGCGACGAGGTCGTACACCGCTCGCGGGCCCATCCGTCCGCCCCGCACGCCGAGGAAGACCGCGTCGCCAGCCGTCGCCTCGCGGGCCGGCGCCGCGCGGTCGCGGGATGCCGCGGCGACAGAGGCGTCGACGCGGCGGTCGACGAGCACCGGCCTTGCGCGCACGAGATACGCGTCGAGCGCGCGTGCGGCGGCGCCGCCGAACGGCACGACGCGGTCCTTCGACCCCTTGCCCGTCACGCGGATCGTGCGGCGCAGGGCGTCGATGTCGCCGGTGTCGAGCCCGCACAGCTCCGATACGCGCACACCCGACCCGTACAGCAGCTCGAGCACGGCGTGATCGCGCAGCGCGACGGGATCGCCTTCGGCGGCCGCGGTCGCGAGCGCGTCGAACACCGCCGCTAGTGCGGGCGCGGTCGCCACCTTCGGCAGGGTCTTGGCGCGTTTGGGGGCGACCAGCCGCAGGCTCGGATCGATCTCGACCAGCCCGGAGTCGAGCGCCCACGCGAAGAAGCCGCGCACCGCCGCGGCCCGGCGCGCGAGCGTCGCCCGCGCGTCGCCTCGCTTCGTGGCCGCCCACAGCCACTCGCGCAGGTGCTCGAGCGTGACCTCGCCGAGGTCGAGATCACCGATCACCGACGCCAGGTCGGCCAGATCCGAGCGGTAGGCGCGCACCGTCGCCGCCGACAGTCTTCGCACATCGCGCAGCTGGGTCAGGTACGAATCCGCAGCGGTGAGCAGGAGCATGACACCAGGATGCCCCTACCCTGCTGATCGCCGAAGGCGACGCACCGCAGGCGATGCACCGGTCGCCACGCACGGGCGCCGGATGCGCTCGGTCGCCCGCCCCGCGACGCACCGGATGCGGCGCGTCCCGCGCCCGCGTCCCGCGCCCGCGGCGACGTCACTCGACACGCCGCGACACGCTTCGGCACGCCTGTCGCGTGGGCCCGGTCTGTTCCGGTCACACCGCGGCCGATGCCCTGGCGCGACGCCACAGCCCCCCGCTGTGCTCCGCCGCCCCCTCGAGCCGCAGAAGCCCGAGCACGGCCTCGACCTCACGCGGAGCCATGCCGCTGCGCCTGGCCACGTCGTCGACCTCGCGCCACACGCGTGGGCTCAGCGCGTCGATGACCCTCGTGCGGTCGTCGGTGGCCGGTCGCGGCGTCGCGCGGGTCGAGGCATCCGGATCCGATACCCGCGGCCGCATGCCGATGAGCTCGCGCACGTCGTCAGAGGAGGTGATGCACACCGCGCCCAGTTCGCGCAGCATGCGGTGGCAGCCGGCCGAGGTGGCGCTCGTGACCGGTCCGGGCACCGCGCCGATCGGACGCCCGAGGGCGGCGGCATGGCCCGCGGTGTTCAGCGAGCCGCTGCGCCAACCCGCCTCGACGACGACCGTGGCGTCCGACAGCGCCGAGATCAACCTGTTCCGCTGCAAGAACCTCCATTTCGTCGGCGATCCCCCGCACGGCACCTCGCTCACGACCGCGCCGCGCTCGGCGATCCGGTCGATCAGGCCGCTGTTGCCGGCGGGGTAGGAGCGCTCCACACCGCCGGCCATCAGCGCCACGGTGCGTCCGCCTACGGCAAGGGCCGCGCGGTGCGCGGCCGCGTCGATCCCGTACGCCGCCCCCGAGACCACCGGGACCCCGTCTCCCGCGATCGCCGCCGCGAGGTCGGCCGCCACGTGCTCGCCGTACGAGGACGCCGCTCTGGCCCCGACGAACGCGACCGAGGGGGTCAGGCCCTCGAGCTCCCGGGCCTGGCCGCGCACCCACAGTGCGAGCGGCGCGTGCGGACCGAGGTCGTCGAGCTGCACCGGCCACTGCGCATCGCCGGGGAGGATCGCGCGGATTCCGTTCCTGCGTGCGATCGCGAGGCTGTCGGTCAGTGCGCCAGGCCGCAGCCGCGGCGTCCATCTCTGCCACCCTTCGGCCAGTTCGCGCGCCGTGACCCCCGGCGGCGGTGCGACGGTCGATCGGCCCCGCAGCGCGCGGAGCGCGTCGAGTGCGCCGTACACGGCGATCAGCTGCGTCGCGACCCGGTCGCCGGGCTCGGTCAGCGTATTCCAGACGAGGCGGGCGTGACGCTCCACGACCTCTTCGTCAGGGCTGTCGGTCGCCGCGACACCGGTCAGGGCGGCGCGGGCCGACGCGGGGTCGAGATCGCGGTCGGTCATGCGGTGAGTCCTTTCTTGAGGTACAGCGCGCGGCCCACATGCTCGAGAGCCAGGCGCGAGGCCCCTTCGAGGTCGGCGATGGAATGCGCGACGCGCAGCACGCGGTCGAACCCCCGCAGCGTGAGAGTGCCGCGGTGCAGCGCCTCGTCCAGTGGCCTGCGGGTCGCGGGGTCGGGCGCGTGCGGCCCCCGGCGCAGCCACTCCCCCGGAACGTGCGCGTTCACTCGCCACGGGGTGTCCCGCAGCCGATACGCCGCCCGCTCACGGGCCGAGGCGACACGCTCGCGGGCCTGGGCGGTCGAGACGGCGCGGGTCGGGGTGTCGACGTGCGCCACCGTCACCCGGGTCATCGCCAGCTCGATGTCGATGCGGTCCAGCAGCGGCCCGGACACACGCCCGAGGTATCGCCGGATCGCCATCGGCGGGCAGCTGCACACCGCTCCGCGCACGCCGTAGTTGCCGCACGGGCAGGGGTTGGTGGCCAGCACGAGCTGGAACCGCGCCGGAAAGGTCGTGCGATGCCCGACCCGGTGGATCTCGATCGATCCCGACTCGAGCGGCTGGCGCAGCGCGTCGAGCACCGCGCCGGGGAATTCGCCGGCTTCGTCCAGGAAGAGCACGCCCTCGCTCGCGCGGGCGATCGCGCCCGGCCGGACGCCCCGTGAGCCGCCGCCGACCAGCGCGGCCACGCTCGCACCGTGATGCGGCGCCTCGAACGGCGGCGTGCGCGACAGCACCTCGACGGGCTCGCCTCCGAGCGACCGGATCGATGCGGCGGTGAGTGCCGCCCGATCGTCCAGCGGCGGGAGGATTCCCGGAAGCCTCCGCGCGAGCATCGTCTTGCCCGCTCCCGGCGGTCCGCTCATCATCAGGTGATGCCCGCCCGAGGCCGCCACGATGAGCGCCTCGACCGCCTCGCGCTGGCCGACGATGTCGGAGAGGTCGACGGGATCGTCGTCGCGTCTGTCGGCGCCGCGGCCCGGCACGGGCGCCAGGTCGGGCACCTCGACATCGGCCCCATGCCACCGGGCCACCTCGGCGAGGCACACCGCGCCGAGCACCTCGATCCCCTCGACGAGCGCAGCCTCCGCCGCGTTGGCGTGAGGAACGACGACCCGCTGGATGCCCTCGCGCGCGGCCGCCAGCACCGCCGGGAGCACGCCGGGCACCGGGCGCAGCCGGCCGTCGAGCCCGAGCTCGCCGATGTGGGCGGTGGCGGCGACGGATGCGGCATCCATCGACGTCTCCGTCGCCAGCGCCGCGATCGCGATCGCGACGTCGAAGCTCGAGCCCTGCTTCGGCAGGCTCGCGGGCGAGAGGTTCACCGTGAGCCGACGCCTCGGAAGCGGAAGGAGCGAGTTCTCGCACGCGTTGTGGACGCGCTGGACCGCCTCTGCCAGCGCCCTGTCCGCCAGCCCGATGATGCGGAACTCCGGCGTCTGCTTCGACAGATCGGCCTCGACCTCGACGACCGCGCCGTCGACGCCCACGAGAGCGACCGCCCACGTGCGCGCGACGGTCACCAGAGGTCCTCGAGGTGCTCGAGACGGGCGGTGGCCGGATCCGGCCCGGTCAGCCCGATCGCGTCCAGCCGCAGCCGGCGGCCTTGTGCGAGGTCGGGATGCGCGGCGATCCACGCCATCGCAAGCCGCCAGAGCCGTCGCCGCTTGCGCTCATCGACGGCCTCGAGCGGGTCGCCGAACCCGTCGGATCGCCGCGTCTTGACCTCGACGACCACGAGCGCGCGATCATCGAGCGCAACCAGATCGATCTCGCCCTCGCGCGTGCGCCAGTTGCGTTCCAGCACGGTGTAGCCGCGCGATTCAAGGTGGCGCGCGGCGCGGTCCTCTCCCGCGCGCCCGAGGATGTCCTTGTCTGCCATAGAGCCCATCGTCGGCGCCGGGGCGAACCGGTCATGACCACCGGGTGCGATCTGTGCACGGCCGCCGCCGGAGCGGCCCTGGGGAGGAGAGAGCACCGTCGATCGCGGCGACTAGGATGGGATCACCATGGATGACGAAGTCTTCGAGGACTACGACCGCGAGCTCGAGCTGGCCCTCTACAAGGAGTACCGTGACGTCGTCTCGCAGTTCCAGTACGTGATCGAGACCGAGCGCCGGTTCTACCTGGCCAACGACGTGAACGTGGTCCGTCGCGACACCGAGCACGACTTCTACTTCGAGATCTCGATGACCGACGTGTGGGTGTGGGACATCTATCGCGCCGACCGCTTCGTGAAGTCGGTCCGCGTCCTGACGTTCAAGGACGTCAACGTCGAAGAGCTCTCGCGTCGCGACTTCCACCTGCCCGAAGAGCTGTCGCTCGACTCCTGAGCGCCGGGCCGCCGCGCCTGAGCGCCCCGGCTCAGAACAGCGTCGGCGCGTCCGCGATCGCCCACGACGACCGGTGGTGCCGACTCAGCCCGTGCTCGCGGATCGCCTCGCGGTGGTCCCGGCTCGCATAGCCCTTGTTGCGTGCCCAGTTGTACGCCGGAAGGTCGTCGTGCAGCTCCGTCATGACCGCGTCGCGCGCGACCTTGGCGATGACCGATGCCGCGGCCGCGCTGGCGCAGTCCCGGTCGGCCTTGATCACCGGGCGCACCGTCAGTGCGTCCTCCCCCGCCGGGGTGATGTAGTCGTGGTTGCCGTCGAGGATCACGATGGCCTCCTCGGGGACCACGCCGTGCGCCCGCAGGTCGGCGATCGCGCGTGCCGCGGCAAGCCCGAGAGCCCGGATGATCCCGATCTGGTCGATCTCGACCGAACTGGCCCACCCGACCGCGGTCGTGCCCGCCCACGCGGCCGCGCGGGCGGCGACCTCGGCGCGGCGCGGCTCGGGGACGAGCTTGGAGTCGCGCAGCCCGGTCGGCACGCCCTTGCGCGCACGACGGGCGTCGATGACGGCGGCGCCGACGGCCACGGGACCTGCCAGCGCGCCGCGGCCGACCTCGTCGCACGCGATCACGAACGGATACTCCCGCAGGAGCCGTCTTTCGAGGGTGAGCCGAGGCTCGACCACGGTCATGGCGCGCCGTCGTCCTCGCTCGTGCCCGTGCCCTCGGGCACCCCGGTGAACACCTCGTGGTGGGGGTCGAGCATGCCGAACCGGTTGAACGGCCAGGTGATGAGAAAGGCGCGACCGACCACGTTCTCGAGCGGGACGAACCCCTTGCCGGGCTGGTCGGTGTTGTAGCGCGAGTCCTTGGAGTGGTAGCGGTTGTCGCCGAGCACCCACAGGCTGTCGGGGGGCACGACGACGTCGAACGGGTCGGCGGATGCCGGCGCCCCCACACTCGGGATCTTGAGGTACGACGTCTCGTCGATCGGGACGTCGTTGACCGTGATCTGACCGATCGCGTTGCAGCAGACCAGGTGGTCGCCGGGGAGCCCGATCAGACGCTTGACGAGGTGGTCGTCGCTGTCGGGCGCGGACAGCCCCACCAGCGACAGCAGCCAGTCGATGCCTTCGACGATCGGCGCGCGCGGCGGCGAGTTGTCGGGGGGAAGCCAGCCGCCGGGATCGCGGAACACGACGATGTCGCCGCGCTGGTAAGAGCCGAATCGAGGGGTGATCTCGTCGACGAGGATGCGGTCGTTGACCAGCAGGGTGTCTTCCATCGACCCCGAGGGAATGTAGAAGGAGCGCACCAGGAACGTCTTGACGAGGAATGACACGAGAACGGCGATGAGCACGATGATGAGCACGTCTCGCAGGAACACGAGCCACCCGCGACGGGCCGAGCGTGGGGCGACGCCATCGGCACGAGGTGCGCTGCTCTCGTCGGCAGTCGCCGCCTGTTCTGTAGTCATGGTTCCCTCGCTCGATTCGTCATGCTCCGGAGAACCGCAAGATCAAGACTCGCATACTCCCGCCGTCGCGGATGTCATCCTCGACACATACGACGGATCAAGAAGGCCCCGGATTCCTGCGAATCCGGGGCCTTCGGGAAGAGTCGACTCAGCGGTCGCGCTTCTCCTTGATCTTGGCCTTCTTGCCGCGGAGGTTGCGCAGGTAGTACAGCTTCGCCCGGCGGACGTCACCGCGGGTGACGACCTCGATGTGGTCGATCACCGGCGAGTGGACCGGGAAGGTGCGCTCGACGCCGACCTGGAAGCTGATCTTGCGGACGGTGAAGGTCTCGCGCACACCGTCGCCGGAGCGGCCGATGACGACGCCCTGGAAGACCTGGATGCGCGAGCGGTTGCCTTCGGTGATGTTGACGTGCACCTTGACGGTGTCACCGGGGGCGAACTCGGGGATGTCCGAGCGGAGCGAAGCCGCATCGACGGCGTCGAGGATCTGCATGATCGTATCTCTCTGCGGCCGCCACCAGGTCGACCGCGGGATTGATGGGAAAGAATCGTTCGTGCCCGTGGTCGCCGGCTCTCAGCCAGACGACGGACTCCCCTGAGGCAGAGCCTGGTCGGGGCACAAACAACTATTCTGCCATGGATGCCGCACCCGGCCAAAACACGGGGTGGCGCCGCGTCACGCCCCGGGCGGCTTCTCGCGCACGACGATGACCTCGTGCGCGGCGGCAGCGCGGTCCGCTCCGGGGCCCGACGCGGACGGCGGCGGGATGTAGCCGACTCCCTCGAACGTGCGCATCACGAGCCCCGACGGCCGCGCCTCGCTCCACAGCTGCCACAGTTCCATCCAGAACATCGCGATCGCCACGACGACAGCCCCCACGAAGGCGGCCGTCCACCACGCGGGGTTGTAGAAGCCCAGCGAGATCGTGAGCAGGTGCCACACCGAAAACCCCGCGACATCCCACCACGACACGGCGCGCTGGGCCCGGACGGTGCCGCGAGCGCGCACCAGCAGCGTGAGCACGAGCTGCCCGACCAACACCGACGGAACCGCGATCAGCAGCCACAGGAACGCCCACCCGCTCGCGTTGAAGATGAAGATCCCGACGAAGAGCCACAGCGGCAGGATGAAGGCAGACGGGATCAGCCACCCGAAGAACGCGCGCCGTAGCAACATGCCACGATGCTACGCCCGATGCCCCGCGGCGGGCACCGCGTGCGGCATCCTCCCAGCCGTCTCGGGGTCGCCCCCTGCCCGCACCGCGGCACCCGCCTGCCGCGCCCGGAGCGGCGCTGAGCCGACACGGAGGTTCCTTCCGCGAGAATGGATCCATCGACGAGAGGATCCCGATGATCGAGTTGCGCACGCCTGCCGAGATCGACGCCATGCGACCGGCCGGACGCTTCGTGGCCGAGACGCTCGCGACGCTCCGCGACGAGACCAGGGTCGGCACGAACCTCCTCGCGATCGATCGTCGCGCGCATGAGCTGATCCGCCGGGCCGGTGCGCAGTCCTGCTACATCGACTACCACCCTTCGTTCGGGGCGAGCCCCTTCGGCAAGGTGATCTGCACGTCGGTCAACGACGCGGTGCTGCATGGGCTCCCCCACGACTACGCGCTGCGCGACGGCGACCTCGTCTCGCTCGACCTGGCGGTCTCGATCGACGGGTGGGTCGCCGATTCGGCCGTGTCGTTCGTCGTCGGCACCGCCCGCGACGAAGACCTCGCGCTGATAGACACGACCGAGCGCGCGCTGGATGCCGCGATCGCGGCTGCGACCGTCGATCACCGCATCGGCGACATCTCGCACGCGATCGCCGGGATCGCACACGCGGAAGGGTACTCGATCAACACCGACTTCGGCGGACACGGCGTGGGCCGCATCATGCACGGCGACCCGCATGTGCCCAACGACGGCAAGCCGGGTCGCGGGTTCCCGCTGCGGCCGGGGCTCGTGATCGCGATCGAGCCGTGGTTCCTCGCGACCACCGACAAGCTCGTCACCGACCCCGACGGCTGGACGCTGCGCAGCACTGACGGATCCCGCGGCGCGCACTCGGAGCACACCATCGCGATCACAGCGGACGGGCCGATCGTGCTCACCGACCGCTCGTTCCTCGGCGTGCGCTGACCGGGTTCACCCGCGCTCTGCGAGCAGTCGTCTCACGAAGGGATGCCGCGAGGCTCATCGCGGCTTGCACCGGGACCGGGCGCGGCGATGACCGCGCTGTCGGGCGGCACCACGATCACCCCCGCCGAGACCGCGAGGGCGTCGTCCGACGTCGAGAGGATCACTTCGCTGGCGGGATCGACCGCGAACGGCCGAGCGGCGGCGGTGAGGTTGACGAGGACTTCGAGCGGGCCGCGTCGCAGCCGGAACGCGCGGTGCGCGGCATCGGTCTCATGAGGTGTCTCGACGCGCGCATCGAGCGAGCCGAACGACGAGTCGGCGAGCTCGGGGCGTTCGCGGCGCAGCCGCGCGAGCGTCCGGTACAGGCCGAGCAGGCGCGCGTGCTCGCCTGTGCTGGCCTCGGACCAGTCGAGCTTCGAACGGTAGAACGTCGCGGGGTCCTGCGGGTCGGGCACGACCGAATCGCCCCAGCCCATGCGCGCGAACTCCGCGATGCGTCCCTTCGCCGTCGCCTCCCCGAGATCGGGTTCGGGATGCGAGGTGAAGAACTGCCACGGCGTCGAGGCGCCCCACTCCTCGCCGTGGAAGATCATCGGCGTGCCCGCAGCGGTCAGGGTCAGCACCGCGGCCACCGCGAGCCGATCCCACGACAGTGTCTGCGACAGGCGGTCCCCGGTGGCGCGGTTGCCGATCTGGTCGTGGTCCTGCGCGAAGGTGACCAGGCGCCACGTCGGCACATCCGCGGGGATCGGCGCACCGTGCCGGCTGCCGCGGAAAGACGACCAGGTGCCGTCGTGGAAGAACCCCTCGGTCCAGACCTTCGCAAGCGCGTTCGGGGCGGCGAAGTCGGTGTAGTACCCGGAGGTCTCGCCGGTGAGGGCCACGTGCACGGCGTGGTGCCAGTCGTCGTTCCACTGCGCCGTGACGCCGTAGCCGCCGTCCTCGCGGCGGACGAACAGGGTCGGGTCGTTGAGGTCGGACTCGGCGATGAGGGTGAGCGGCCGACCGAGTTCGGCCGACAGCAGATCGGCGCGCTGGGCGAGCTCTTCGAGGATGTGCACAGCGGAGTGATCCTTCAGCGCATGCACGGCGTCCAGGCGGAGCGCGTCGACATGGTAGTCCGCGAACCACATCGTGACGTTGTCGAGGAGGGTGTCGCGCACGTTGCGCTCTTCGAGCTGAACAGACGCGCCCCACGTCGTGCGCTCGGCATCGCGCAGGTACGGGCCGAACGCGGGAAGATGGTTGCCGCTCGGACCGAGGTGGTTGTAGACGACGTCCTGCACGACGGCGAGACCGGCCGCGTGCGCCGCGTCGACGAACCGCTGATACGCCCCGGGACCGCCGTAGGCGTGGTGGACGGCGAACCACAGCACGCCGTCGTAGCCCCAGTTCCACACGCCGTTGAAGGCGTTCACCGGCAGCAGCTCGACGTGAGTGACCCCCAACTCGACGAGATGTTCCAAGCGGCCGATCGCCGCGTCGAGGGTTCCCTCCGGCGTGAACGTGCCCACGTGCAGCTCGTACACCAGACCGCCCTCGAGGCCACGACCCGCCCAGCCCCGGTCGCTCCAGGCGAAGCGGGACAGGTCGAAGAAGGCCGATGCCTCGTGCACGCCCCGTGGCTGCCAGCGCGACCGTGGGTCGGGCCGCAGGGTGTCGTCCTCGCCCAGCACGAACCCGTACTCGTCGCCGTGGTCGAGGGCGACGTCGGCGACCCACCAGCCGGCGCGGTGCGCGTCCCGCGCGAGGTCGACGTCGGGCAGCCCGGGCCGGCGCAGCCGAACGCGCCCGGCGCGGGGAGCCCACACGTCGATCACGGACCCTCCTCCGGCACGAGGAGGGCGACCGGATACGTCGAGAGCACCTCGCCCAGCGGGATCTGCCCGCCCCGCAGCCGACGCCCGGTGAACGCGTCGACCGTCGGCCCGCTGTGCCGCAGCAGCACGGTGTCGCGCCACCCCCCGCCCGACGCCAGTCCCACCGGAAGGCGCGTCGCGACCGCGAGCGCCCCGCCGCGGTCGAAGGCGATCGCGTGGGCTGCGGCATCCCCGACCACCGTCATCGGTGTGAAGCGCGTGAACAGACCGGGGTGATCACGGCGCAGGCGCAGCGCGCGCGAGGTGACGAGCAGCTTCGCGGCGCCGGACTCGTCGATCGGCGGCGTCCACCCGTCATCCAGATGCGCCAGCAGCGTCCGCCGCGCTTCGAAGTCGACCAGTCGCCGATTGTCGGGGTCGACGAGGCTCGTCTGCCACAGCTCCGAGCCCTGGTAGACGTCGGGCACCCCCGGCCCCGCCAGGTGCAGAACGGCCGCCGCCAGCGCGTTGGACCACCCGAACGGTGCGATCTCGGCGACGAACCCGTCCACGACTGCGCGTGCGGGGCCGAAGGCCGCATCGACGAGGGCGTGCGCGCGCGCCTCGAACGCGGCATCCGGATCGAGCCAGCTGCTGCGCTCGCCCGCCTCGCGCGAGGCCTTCTCGGCATATTCGTGCAGACGCTCGGCGGTCGCCGGCCACGACCCCACGATCGCCTGCCACAGCAGCGCGTCGAACGGCCCGTGCCCGGTGGTCGAGATCGCGCGCAGCCGCGCGAGCACCGCGGACCAGCGCTCGGGAATCTCGGCGAGAACCGACAGTCGCGCCCGCACGTCGGCCCCTCGCTTGGTGTCATGCGTGGTGAGAGCCGTCAGCGCGGTCGGCCACGACGCCTGACGCCGCGCGAACGCGCGATGCAGCCCGTCGACCGACAGCGCGAACACGCTCGGGTCGCCGCCGACCTCTGTCAGCGTGCCCAGTCGCGTCGCGCGGTAGAACGCGGTGTCTTCCACGCCCTTGGCCATCACCGGGCCGGTCGTCTGCTCGAACCGGCGCGCGACCTCGAGGGCCGGGTCTTCGAGCAGCGGCAGCAGCAGGGTGATCGTCGCCGCCAGATCGGGCCGTCGAGCGGATGCCTCGGCCCCTGCCTCAGCGAGCAGCTCGCGCCCGGCCGGCAGGTACGTGCGATAGACGCAGAAGCACGCGAGCAGTTCGGCCAGCGCATCCTCGGCGTCGGGGGCGGCCTCCCGGATCGGCAGCGGCAGGCACCGCACCAGCCGGCGCAACTCGGACCCGTACAGGGTGTCGGCGACCAGACGCTTGCTGTCGTGCGCGAGGTCGGCCCACGAGGGCGCCGGGGGCAGCCCCGTGTCGGAGCGCAGCCGCGCGTCGAGCGCGTCCAGCCCCGCCTCGCCCGCGGGGTCGACGAGCACGCGATCGATCTCGGCCAGGGCGTCGTAGCCGGTCGTGCCCTCGCTCTCCCACCACCCCGGCAGCGCCTCGGCCCCGTCGGTCGCGCTGCGCTCGAGGATCTTCTCGACCACCGTGTACGCGTCGCCCGTCGCCTCGGCGAGCCGAGCGAGGTACGCGCCGGGATCGCGCAGGCCGTCGGGGTGATCGATGCGCAGCCCGTCGACCAGGCCCTCCCGGATCCACCGGGCGACCTCGCTGTGCGCGGCGTCGAACACCCACGGCACCTCGACGCGCAGCCCCGCCAGCGTCGACACGGTGAAGAACCGCCGGTAGTTCAGGTCGACCGTCTGGCGGCGCCAGAAGATCGGCTCCCAGTGCTGGCGGCCGAGGATCGTGGCGACGTCGGCGCGGTCGTCGGCCGTGCCCGGGGCGAGCGGCAGCACGTGATCGAAGTAGCGCGCGGTGCCGGCATCCGTGTCGATCGAGAAGTCGCCCAGCGCACGATCGGGCTCGTCGCCGAGGATCGGCAGACGCACGCGGCCCGAGCCGGCGTCCCAGTCGATGTCGAATGCCTCTGCCCAGCGCGAAGCACGGCCGTGGGTCAGCACGTCCCACCACCACGGGTTCTGCTCGGGCCGGGCAACGCCCACATGGTTGGGCACGATGTCGACGAGGATGCCGAGCCCGGCCGCCCGCGCTGCCGCCGCCAACCGCGCCAGGCCCGGCTCCCCGCCGCGCGCCGCGTCCACGCGCGTCGGGTCGACGACGTCGTACCCGTGGTCCGAGCCGTCGGCGGCCTGCAGGATCGGCGAGAGGTACGCCCAGTCGGCTCCGAGATCGTGCAGGTATCCGGCGACGGCGGCGGCGGCATCCAGATCGAAGGAGGATCGGATCTGAAGCCGGTAGGTCGATGCCGGGGTGCGCATCTCGATCAGATGGCTCCGGGCCGTGCGTCCGGTCGGGGCGCCGGGGACCGCGGGTCGCCCGTGCGGGACTCGGCGAGCGCGGCGAGCGAGGCGGCGACCGAGTGGTCGGGGTCGTTCTCCTTCTCGCGGTGCTCGCGCATGACGACCATCGATCGCGCCTCGACGGTCACGACCCCGCCGGGATCGATCACGTGCGAGTCCGCCAGTCGCCCTGCCGTGTCGACCACCACGTCCCACTGCGGGCTGAACTTCACCGGTGGGATCGTGAAGTCCAGCGGCGCGTCGTCGGCGTTGAACAGCACCACGAAGTGCTGGTCCTTGATCGGCTCGCCGCGGCGATCGCGCTCACGGATGCCGTTGCCGTTGAGCATCACGCTGATCGCCTTGCCGAAGCCGGACTCCCAGTCCTCGGGCTGCATCCGCGTGCCGTCCGGGCGGCCCCACACGATGTCGGGCACCCCGACCTCGGCGCGCACGGGACGACCGTCGAAGAATCGCTGGCGGCGGAACGTCGGATGCTCCTTGCGCAGCTTCGCGAGGGCGGCGGTGAACTCGATGAGCGGCTGGTCGGCCGAGTCCCAGTCGACCCACGTGATCTCGTTGTCCTGCGCGTAGCCGTTGTTGTTGCCCTGCTGCGAGCGGCCGAGCTCGTCTCCGTGCAGCAGCATCGGCACGCCCTGCGACAGCAGCAGGGTCGCGAGGAAGTTGCGCTGCTGTCGCGCGCGGAGCGTGAGCACCGCGGGGTCGTCGCTGGGGCCCTCGACCCCGCAGTTCCACGACCGGTTGTCGTCGGCCCCGTCCTTGCCGTTCTCGCCGTTCGCGGCATTGTGCTTGTCGTTGTACGAGACCAGATCGCGCAGGGTGAACCCGTCGTGCGCGGTGACGAAGTTGACCGATGCCACGGGTCGGCGCCCCGAGTGCTCGTAGAGGTCCGCCGACCCGGTCAGGCGCGAGGCGAACTCGCCGAGGGTCGCCGACTCGCCGCGCCAGAAGTCGCGCACGGTGTCGCGGTACTTGCCGTTCCACTCCGTCCACTGCGGCGGGAAGTTGCCGACCTGGTAGCCGCCGGGGCCGACATCCCACGGCTCGGCGATGAGCTTCACCTGCGACACCACCGGGTCCTGCTGAACGAGCTCGAAGAACGCGGCCAGGCGATCCACGTCGTAGAACTCGCGAGCGAGCGCTGCCGCGAGGTCGAACCGAAACCCGTCGACGTGCATCTCGAGCACCCAGTAGCGCAGCGAGTCCATGATCAGCTGCAGGGCGTGCGGGCTGCCGACGTTGAGGCTGTTGCCCGTGCCCGTGTAGTCGGTGTAGTACTGCTTGTCCTTCGGCTCCAGCCGGTAGTAGGCGGCGTTGTCGATGCCGCGCATGCTGAGCGTGGGACCGAGGTGGCTGCCCTCTGCCGTGTGGTTGTAGACGACGTCGAGGATCACCTCGATGCCCGCGGCGTGGAACGAGCGGACCATCGCCTTGAACTCCTGCACCTGCTGCCCGAGCTGACCGGACGACGAGTACGAGTTGTGGGGCGCGAAGAACGAGATGGTGTTGTAGCCCCAGTAGTTCGACAAGCCCTTCTTCTGCAGGGTGTCGTCGTTGACGAACTGGTGCACGGGCATCAACTCGATCGCCGTCACGCCGATCCGGCGTAGGTGGTCGATCACGGCGGGGTGCGCGAGGCCGTTGTACGACCCGCGGATCTCGGGCGGCACGAGCGGGTTCAGCTGCGTGAGGCCCTTCACGTGGGCCTCGTAGATGAGGCTCTCGGAGTACGGCGTGCGAAGCGGGCGGTCACCGGCCCAGTCGAAGAACGGGTTGATGACGACGCCCTTCATCATGCTGGCGGCCGAGTCGTCGTCGTTGCGTTTCGCGGGGTTGTCGAAGTCGTACCCGAACACCGACTGATTCCACTGCACCTGGCCGTCCACGGCCTTCGCATACGGGTCGAGGAGCAGCTTGCTGGGGTTGAAGCGCTTGCCCTGCACGGGGTCGTATTCGCCGTGCACGCGATAGCCGTAGCGCTGCCCGGGTCGCACGTTCGGCAGATAGGCGTGCCACACGAACGCGTCGACGTCGATGAGCGCAACGCGCTTCTCCTTGCCGCCGGGCCCGAACAGGCACAGCTCGACCTTCTCGGCTCCTTCGCTGAACAGGGCGAAGTTCGTGCCGCTGCCGTCGAATGTCGCTCCGAGCGGGTAGGCGGATCCGGGCCAGGTCTGCAAGCGGTGCTCCTCCGTCGGGGCTCCCACACTAGTGGAGCGGCGGTCGCCCCAGCAGGGGCAGCGCCCGCCGCCGCACGTGGCGTCGGCGAGGTCAGTCGAAGATCTCGCGGCCGCCGGCGCCGACGACGTGCACGCGGACGTTGTTGGTCGATCCCGGAATCCCAGGAGGGGCGCCCGCTGTCACCACGACGCGGTCGGCCTTCTGTGCGAGCCCGGTCGCA
This sequence comes from Microbacterium sp. BWT-B31, assembly GCF_041379855.1. Taxonomy (NCBI): domain Bacteria; kingdom Bacillati; phylum Actinomycetota; class Actinomycetes; order Micrococcales; family Microbacteriaceae; genus Microbacterium; species Microbacterium sp. BWT-B31. The sequence continues at coordinate 13,106 of NZ_JBFECU010000011.1, read as the reverse complement.
AGCAGCACCTCGTCGAGGATCGTCATGAGCTCGTCGGTCGTCGCGCCACGCCTGACGAGGAACGTCTCGACGCCCCACAGCACTGCATTGCGGGAGCGGGTGGCGGGAAGGTCGGTGAACGACAGGATGGGCACGCGGTCGCGCAGGCGCGACATGCGCCGCGCCGAGTCGCCGGACTGGCTGAAGACGCACACGTACTTCGCGTCGACGAAGTCGGCGATGCTCCGGGCGGCGAGGGTGAGCGCGCCGCCCTGCGTGTGCGGTTTCGTGCCAAGCGGCGGGATGCGCTCGAGACCGTGCTCCTCGGTCGTGTGCACGATGCGCGCCATCGTCTCGACGACCGCCACCGGGTGGGCGCCGACGGCCGTCTCGCCCGAGAGCATCACGGCGTCCGCGCCGTCGAGGACGGCATTTGCCACGTCGGATGCCTCGGCCCGCGTGGGCACGGGCGACTCGATCATCGACTCGAGCATCTGCGTCGCGACGATCACCGGCTTCGCCCAGCGCCGCGCGAGCTCGATCGCGTGCTTCTGCACGATCGGCACCGCCTCGATCGGCAGCTCGACGCCGAGGTCGCCGCGGGCGACCATGACGCCGTCGAACGCGTCGATGATCTCCTGCAGCTGGTCGATCGCCTCGGGCTTCTCGAGCTTGGCGAAGATCGGGACGACTCGCCCCTCCTCTGCCATGATCACCTGTGCGCGCAGCGCGTCCTTCGGACTGCGCACGAAAGACATCGCGATCAGGTCGGCGCCCAGCCGCAGCGCCCATCGCAGGTCGGCTTCGTCCTTCTCGCTCAGCGCGGGCGCGCTCACCGCGACGCCCGGCAGGTTGATGCCCTTGTTGTCGGAGACCTCGCCGCCCACGACGACCTCCGTGCGCACCCGCACGCCGTCGGTGTCGAGCACCTTGAGGCGCACCTTCCCGTCGTTGACGAGGATCGGGTCGCCGACCGCGACGTCCTGAGCGAGCTGCGGGAAGGTCGTTCCCACGAGGTCCTTCGTGCCCGGGACATCCTCTGTCGTGATCGTGAAGATGTCGCCCGGCGCGAGGGTGTGCGGTCCGTCCGCGAAGCGCGCGAGACGGATCTTCGGTCCCTGCAGATCGACGAGCACGCCGACGGCGCGGCCGGTCGCATCACTCGCCTTGCGCACGTGGGCGTACGCCCGCTCGTGCGTGTCGTAGTCTCCGTGACTGCGGTTGATGCGGGCCACGTCCAGTCCCGCTCGCACCAGCGCCTCGATGGTCTCGTAGCTCGATGTCGCGGGCCCCAGCGTGGCAACGATCTTCGCACGGCGCACAGGCGTGCTCCTTCCACTCGATGTGGTCAGTCTCGCGCATCCGGGAGCAGATCGGGACGCCGCATCCGTGTGCGCTCCACCTGCTGGTCGTGCCGCCACGCGGCGATGGCGCCGTGGTTGCCGCTCAGCAGGATCGGCGGCACGTCCTGACCGCGCCACGAGGCCGGCTTGGTGTACGACGGGTACTCCAGGAGCCCCTCCTCGTGCGACTCCTCGACGAGGCTCTCGGGGTTGCCGACGACGCCGGGGATGAGGCGTCCGATCGCTTCGATCATCGCCATGGACGCGACCTCGCCGCCGTTGAGCACATAGTCGCCGAGGCTCATGAGCCGCACGCGTCCGAGCGTCGCGGCGTAGGCGAACACGCGCTCGTCGATGCCCTCGTAGCGCCCGCACCCGAACACGAGGTGCGATTCGCCCGCGAGCTCGCGCGCCGTGGCCTGCGTGAAGACCTCGCCCGCGGGCGACGGGAAGACCAGCACCGGCCCGGGGCCTGCCTCAGACGCGCCCGCCGACGCGGCGATCGCGTCCAGCGCCTCGCCCCACGGCTCGGGCTTCATGACCATGCCCGCGCCGCCCCCGTACGGGGTGTCGTCGACCGTGCGGTGCCGGTCGTGCGTCCACTCGCGCAGGTCGTGCACGCGGATGTCGAGCAGCCCCTTGCCCTGCGCCTTGCCCAGCAGAGACACCCCGAGCACGTCGAAGAACGACGGGAAGATCGTGACGACGTCGATACGCACGGTCAGAGCCTACCCAGCGACCCGGACGCTGCCCGCACAGGCTCAGTCCTCGTCGGACTCTTCGGCGGCGGCATCGTCGACGCCGCCCACCAGGGGCGCGTCGGACGGGTCCGCGGGCAGCTCCTCGAACAACCCTGCCGGAGGCGTGACCACGACCCGGCCGGCCGCGATGTCGACCTCGGGCACGATGGCCTTGACGAACGGCACCAGGATCTCGTCGGCGCCGGCCAGGGGCTTCACGATCAGCAGATCCTGTGCGGGCAGATGATCGACGCGGATGACGCGACCCACGCTCACGCCGTCACGGACGACGTCGAGGCCCACGAGCTGGTGGTCGTACCACGCGTCGTCTTCGGCCGGGGCATCCGTGTCGTCCTGATCGATCCAGAGGATCGCGCGCACGACGCCCTCGGCGGCGGTGCGATCCTCGATGTCTTCGAAGAAGGCGACGGGGTGGCTGTTCATCCAGCGGAACTCCCGCACGGTCAGCGACTTGCCGTGCCAGGGAGAGGACTCCGGTACCTGCAGGGTGAACGTCGCCCCGGGGGTGAAGCGCCCCTCGGGGTCGTCGGTGTAGAGCTCGAGCTTGAGCGCGCCCTTGAGTCCGTGCGCCTTCACGAGGCGGCCGACCCGCAGCTGCGTCTTGCCCGCTGAGCTCTTCGCGGCTCGCGGCGGGCGCGCGCCCGCCCCGCCGTCCTGCTCTGCCCCGGTCACGTCAGTCGTCCGCGACGTCGACGCGCACACGGCGGCCGTCGGCGAGGGCGGAGATGAGCGTGCGGAGCGCTTTGGCCGTGCGGCCGCCGCGCCCGATCACGCGACCACGGTCGTCGGGGTGCACGTGCACCTCGAGAACGTCGCCTCGCGGCGACGTCGACGACTGGATGCGGACGTCGTCGGGGTGATCGACGATCCCCTTGACGACGTGTTCGAGCGCGGCGGCGAGCAACGGATTACTCGGCGTCTGTCGCGTCGGCGGCGGGCGCCTCGGCGTCGGCGGCCGCAGCGGGCTCCTCGGCCTTCTTGTCGGCCTTGGGCTTGATGACCGACTTCTTCGCGGCGTCGATCGAGAACTCGGCCTTCGCCTCGGCGGTCTTCAGCGTCGAGGTGGCGTTCTTGTCACCCTTGAAGGTGCCCCAGTCGCCGGTGATCTTGAGGATGGCCAGAACCTGCTCGGTCGGCTGCGCGCCGACGCCGAGCCAGTACTGGGCACGCTCGGAGTCGACCTCGATGAACGAGGGCTCCTCAGTGGGGTGGTACTTGCCGATCTCTTCGATCACGCGACCGTCGCGCTTGGTGCGCGAGTCGGCCACGACGATGCGGTAGTAAGGCGCGCGGATCTTGCCCAGGCGCTTGAGACGAATCTTGACAGCCACGATTCTCCTGAATGTGTGGAAACGAAGCGAACCGATCGCCTGGAGCGTGGGGTGCACACCCGGCGGAAGCTCAGAGGGAGGACGAGACACCGGATAGAGGGTCGAGCATCAGGTCCAGCCCTCTATTCTGCCAGATGACGCGTGCGCCCGCGAACCGAGACGAACAGGGTTGGGCCATGCCAGACTGTGCGAATGACGGTGCCGTTCGCGACATCCTCCCGATCGACGGTCGGACTCGAGTGGGAACTCATGCTCGCCGACGGAACCACCGGCGACCTCGTGCCGCGCGCCCCCGACGTCATCGCGGCGCTCGCCGAGTCCACCGGACCGGAGCGCTACACCGTCACCGGTGAGCTCCTCACGAACACCGTCGAAGTCACCAGCGGCATCGGCGACACCGTCGCGGCGGCCGTCGACGACATCGCCGACGCGATCGCGGCCGTGCGCACCGTGACGAATCCGCTCGAGGTCGAGCTGCTCTGCGCCGGCAGCCACCCGTTCGCGCAGTGGTACGGGCAGCAGGTCACCGACAACACGCGCTACCACAAGCTCATCGAGCGCACCCAGTGGTGGGGGCGCAACATGATGATCTGGGGCATCCACGTGCACGTCGGCGTAGACGACGTCAGCAAGGTGTTTCCGATCATCAACGCGCTCGCGGTCTACCTGCCGCATCTGCAGGCGCTGTCGGCGTCTTCGCCGTTCTGGGCCGGCGAGCGCACGGGGTATGCGTCCAATCGCGCACTGGTGTTCCAGCAGCTCCCGACGGCCGGGCTTCCGTGGCCGCTCGATGACTGGGCGCAGTTCGAGAGCTACCTCGATGACATGGTCGCCACGGGCGTCATCGCCGACGCGACCGAGGTGCGGTGGGACATCCGCCCCGCCCCCCGCTGGGGCACGATCGAGGTGCGCGCCTGCGACGGCATGTCGACCCTGCCCGAACTGGCCGCGGTCGCCTCCCTGGTGCAGGTGCTCGTCGAGCACTTCTCGCGCGAGCTCGACGAGGGCCGCACGCTCCCGCGCCTGCAGCCGTGGTTCGTCCGGGAGAACAAGTGGCGCGCGGCCCGTTACGGGCTGGACGCGCGCGTCATCGTCGACAGCGACGGCACCGAGATGCCGGTGCGCGAGCACGCGCGCGAGACGATGCAGAGACTCGCCGGCATCTCGGTCGAGCTCCAGTGCGCCCGCGAGTTCGCCGGAATCGAGGCGATCCTCGCGCAGGGCGCGAGCTACGCCCGTCAGGTGGCCGTCGCCGCCGCGACCAACGGCGACCTGCGCGAGGTCGTGATGCACCTGATCCGCGAGTTCCGCGCCGGGCCGACGCTGCGCGAGCACCTCGCGACGTTCGGCCAGTGAACGTCGGCGGGCGCGCCGACGCGCGTGCACGAGACGAGGCAATCGCGCGAAACGAGGACGACGTCGCGGCATCCGTCCTCGTTCGGAGGCATCCCCTCGTCTCAGGGGTCACCGGTGCAGGTCCTGCGCAACAGACATCAGGATGCTGCGCTCCACCTCGTCCCAGCCGAACATGATCTGCGCATAGTCGAACCGCAGCACCGTGTAGCCCAGAAGTCGAAGCCTGACGTCGTGCGCGATGTCGCGGCGCCGGTCCTTCGCCTCCCGGTGGTGCTCGAACCCGTCGAGCTGGACCACGAGCCGGTCCCCGAGGAGCAGATCGACAGGATGCCCCTCGAGCCGGACCTGCTGACGCAGGGGCACACCGAAAGGGCGGAGCCGATCCGCGACGATCGTCTCGAGGCCGGAGTCCGACAGTTCACCGGCCGCCTCGGCGAGGCTGCGTGCGCGCGGGCCGGCCCAGGCGACTCTGACCAGCTGCGCGGCGCTCGCATGGCCCTTTCGGATCGCGGACTCCCACACGGCCAGAGCGTCTTCACGGGGCACGCATTCCGCGACACGTGCGAGGGAGTTGACGACGGGATCACGCCACGCGTGCCGGGCGACAGGCATCGGCGCTCGTGCGCGATGGAAGCGCACACCGGCCCGCACAGGCTCCGACGAGGTGCCGGCGACCGCGACATGCAGCTCTTCGTGCGCGGGTACCCACAGCCCTCGCAGCCGCGCGTCCGACAGACACGTCAGCCTGCCGCCGGCATTGACGGCCCCGATCGCCTCGTCCGGTGCAGCTCGCGTGTGCAGCCACGATCTGCGGATGCGGCGCACCGCGCGGCTCTCCACCGCCGCGCGCATGTCGTGGGCCGTGAAGCCCGCGGCGCGGGCGTCGGCGCTGTGGGCGATTCCGCCCTGACGGTCCAGCCACGCGAGAAGGTCGGTGAGTCGAGCCATTCGTCGATGCTGCGGCCGCGGCATCCGACCGCGTGACCGGCCGCGGAAGACTGTGGACGCTCGCCGTCAGCACACCGGTTGGGGAGGAGAGTCGCGTCCGCACCGGCGCACCCGCACGAAACGAGGGGATGTCGCCAGACGAGGCTCTCGTGACGGCGATCACCCTCGTTTCGGAAGAAGCCCTCGTCTCAGGTCAGCCCCGCTGCGCGGTGACGGATGCTGCCGCTCAGCCGCGCCCGAGCAGTCGCTGCAGCTCGGCGAGGTCTTCGGCGCTGGGCGCGCCCTTCGCGCCCGAGCCGCCGAGGCCGAAACCCGACCCCGTGGGCTCGGCCTGCGCCTGCGCGGCGATGCCGGAGTTCTCGGCGGCGCGCTTGGCAGGGTTGCCCGACCGGGAGCCCGCGCGCGACTTCTGCTGCTTGCCGCCGCGCTTGGCCGACGCGCCAGGGCGCCCCGCGCCCGGGATCGGACCCATACCGGGGATGTTCGGCACTCCCCCGCGCGCGACGGTCTTCATCATCTTCGCGGCCTGCTCGAAACGGTTCACGAGCGCGTTGACGTCGGTGACGGTCATGCCCGAGCCGCGCGCGATGCGCAGGCGCCGCGAGCCGTTGAGCAGCTTCGTGTTGCGGCGCTCTGCGGGTGTCATCGAGCGGATGATCGCCTCGGTGCGGTCGATCTCGCGCTCGTCGAAGTCGTCGAGCTGCTGCTTCATCGAGCCCATGCCCGGGAGCATCCCGAGCATCTTCTTCATCGAGCCCATCTTGCGCATCTGCTGCATCTGCTCGAGGAAGTCCTCGAGCGTGAACTGCTCGGTCGCGAGCTTCTCGGCGACCTTGAGCGCCTCGGCCTCGTCGAACGCCTGCTGCGCCTGCTCGATGAGGGTGAGGATGTCACCCAGGTCGAGGATGCGCGAGGCCATGCGGTCGGGGTGGAATGCCTCGAGGTCGTCGAGTCCCTCACCGGTCGACGCGTAGATGATGGGGCGCCCGGTGACGGATGCCACGCTCAGCGCCGCGCCGCCGCGCGAGTCGCCGTCGAGCTTCGAGAGCACCACGCCGGTGAAGTCGACGCCGTCCTGGAAGGCCTTGGCCGTGTTGACGGCATCCTGACCGGTCAGCGAGTCGATGACGAACAGAACCTCGTCGGGGTCGGTGGCCTTGCGGATGTCGGCGGCCTGCTTCATCATTTCGGCATCGACGCCCAGGCGGCCGGCGGTGTCGATGATGACGATGTCGTGCTGCTGGCGACGCGCGACCTCGACACCGTCTCGGGCCACGCGCACCGGGTCGCCGACGCCGTTTCCGGGCTCGGGCGCATAGATCGCGGCGCCGGCGCGCTCGGCGACGACCTGCAACTGGTTGACGGCGTTCGGGCGCTGCAGGTCGCACGCGACGAGAAGGGGCGTGTGCCCGTCCTTCTCGAGCTGCTTGGCGAGCTTGCCGGCGAAGGTCGTCTTGCCGGAGCCCTGGAGGCCGGCGAGCATGATCACGGTCGGCGGGTTCTTCGCGAACTGCAGACGGCGCTGCTCGCCGCCGAGGATCGCGATGAGCTCCTCGTTGACGATCTGCACGACCTGCTGTGCGGGGTTGAGAGCCCGGTTCACCTCGTCGCCGAGCGCGCGCTCGCGCACCTTGGCGGTGAAGTCCTTGACGACCGACAGCGCCACGTCGGCGTCGAGCAGTGCGCGCCGGATCTCGCGGACCGTGCCGTCGACGTCCGCGGGCGTGAGCTGCCCCTTCTTGCGGAGGTTGCGGAAAGTCTCGGTGAGCCGGTCGGAGAGGGTGCCGAAAGTCGCCATGATCCCCCGATTCTACGCGAGCGGATGCCGCGCCCCGCCGTTGTCGCCGCGCCCCGCGGCCACTCGTCTGCAGGATTCAGTCCAGATGCGGCGCAGGCGTGGCGCGCTCCGCGGGATTCCGGGGTGCCATCCGTCCGGCATCCCGATTCAGGCTGAATCCTGCAGGTCCACTGCTCAGCGCACCGCCGCGCCGAGCGCCACGCGCAACTCCTCCTTCGCCTTCGCGTAGCGTCCGCGGGCGGTGGAGGGGTTCAGGCCGAGCACCTCAGCCGCCTCTACGATGGTGAACCGCTCCCAATGCACGAGTCGAACGAGCTCGGCGAGGTCGGGATCGAGGCGTGAGATGGCGTCGCGAACCTCGGATCCCTCGTCGGCGGGCGGGGACGCGGCATCCGTCGTCACGTACCCGCGAATGCGGTCGGCGAGAGCCCACCGCCTCCGCTCGCCCCGCGCGTGGTTGAGGAGCGTCCCGCGTGCGATGCCGAACAGCCACATGCGCGCCCGCTCAGGGTCGGCCGGCAGGTCGGCGATGCGCCGCCACGCGACGATCATCGTCTCGCCGAGCAGGTCGGGGGCGTCGTCGACGCCAACGCGGCGCTGCAGATAGGCCAGGAGGGACGGGGATGCCTCGGTGAGCGCCCTGGTCAGTCGCGCGTCGTCGCGGCTCACTCGCTCGCTCCCGGCACGTAGGGCTTGCCGGATTCGTCGAAGCACTGGATCTGGCTGCTGCGTTCGGCCCCCGCGAAACGTCCGCCCCCCTGCGAGATCCCGGCGTCTCGGAGTGCACGATCTTCGAGCTCCGCCACCACGAGATCCCAGGCGAACCATTCAACGGACCACGCTCGGTGGGCGACCTCTTCGGCGCGCTCCTGCGGAGACAGCGACGACATGTCGGCTCCTGGGTCGCCGTCCATCGCGGCAGCCAGGCTCTGCGTGGCCTTGTCGCGCTGCTCCGGAAGGAGCTTCTGCGCCTCGGCGGCGACGTCCGTCGACCGGTACCAGTCCTCCAGCACGCGATTCGTCTCGGCGAGCAGGCCGGGGTCGCCAGCGAAGTCGGCTCCCGCGCGGAATCCCGAGTATCGCAGCTCGCAGTCGAATCCGTTCGCCATCGTGAACGGGACCGCGCCGACCGGGTCCTGGATGCCCCAGGCGCCGAATCCGTCGGTCGCGGTCGCGACGCCGGCACCGCCCGCGAGCACGAGCGCGAGAGCCCCCGACATCACGGCGATGCGGCGGCGGCGCGGCATCCGACCCTCCCGTCGCGCAGCGCGCATCATCGCGCGCAGGTCGTCGTCGCGCACCGCGCTGGTCGTGGGCGCCGACCGGTCGAGCAGGTCGTCGAGCAGGTCCGGGGTCATCGTGCCTCCATCATCGGGGTGCCGTCACTTCGTACGTGTCCGGCATCCGGTGATTCGTCCGGCCGCTGCGCCCCCGAACTCCCGACTGCGGCTGAAAGGTGCGCCTGCGGCGAACACAAGCGCAGCACCTGCACCCTTCTGCCGCACTTGCCAAGGCGAGGGCGCGGCTACGGCGCAGGCAGAGTCGGGGATGCCGCAGCCAGCCCCTCGGCCAAGACGCGAGCGAGCGGCGCACGGCCCGCGCCCTCGTGCGCCCACGCCTCGATCGCGGCGAGCACCGCACCCGCGAAGGCTGCTCCGGCGACGCGCGAGGGGATGACGTCGATGCCGCTGCGATGCAGTCGCGCCGCCACGACGGCCCCGATCCGCGTCCGGCGCACGCCCGCCTCGCGCTCGAGCTCGGTCTCGAGGCCCATCGCGTCGGCATTGACGATCGCGAGCGCGAGGCTGTCGGGGGCGAACCCGTCGCCGAGGACCGTCAGACCTGCGAGCACGGCGGTCGCAGCATCCGTCGTCTGATCGTCGGCGAGGCGCGCGTCGAGCGCGGCGATGCGCTCATCGAGCCCCGCCCACAGGATGTCGGCCTTCGACTCGAAGTAGTTGAAGAAGCTCGACCGGCTCACGCCTGCGCGATTCGCGATGTCGGCGATCGAGGTTCCGTCGTATCCCTGCTCGAGGAACAGCTCGCATGCCGCCTCGGCGAGCGTCTCTCGCGACGAGGCCCGGGGTCTGCCGCTGCGCTGCTCGGTCACGGCGCCCAGCGTACTTCGCACCACCGCGACTGCGCCGGTTCGGTGCATCCGCGCCACATCCATGCGCAGCGGATGCACCGAACAGCCGCACTCGCAAGATCTGCGCCGCCGGACGGGATCGCGCGTATTGTTGGACGCGATCCAACAACTCGCCACAAGCGAAGGAGCACGATGCTCGACATCCTCACCGCCGGTCTCGCACCGGCCTTCGTGCCGTATCACGAAGGCTGGGCGCTGCAGCGGAGCATCCACGCCGACGTGGTCGCCGGCAGCCGCCCCGACACGCTGATCCTGCTCGAGCACGAGACGGTCTACACCGCCGGCAAGCGCACCGAGCCGCACGAGCGCCCGACCGACGGCACCCCCGTGATCGACGTCGATCGCGGCGGCAAGATCACGTGGCACGGTCCCGGGCAACTCGTCGGCTACCCGATCGTGCGCCTGCACGAGCCGGTCGACGTCGTCGCGCACGTCCGGCGCATCGAGCGCCTGCTGATCGAGACCCTGCGCGCGCACGGCGTCGACGGGTACCAGGTCGAGGGTCGCAGCGGCGTGTGGGTGCGCCGGCCGCTCTCCGAAGACAAGGTGGCCGCGATCGGCGTGCGCGTCGAGAAAGGCGTCACGATGCACGGCTTCGCGATCAACTGCGACAACACGCTCGCGGGCTTCCGCGGGATCATCCCGTGCGGGATCACGGATGCCGGGGTCACGACGGTCTCCGAGGTCGTGGGCGCCGACATCCGTCCCGCCGACATCGTCGACACGGTCATCGCCGCGTTCGAGGCCGAGTACGCGGGGGTGACCGCGTGAGCGCGTCGGCCCCCGAGGGCCGCAAGCTGCTGCGTCTCGAAGTGCGCAACGCGCAGACGCCGATCGAGCGCAAGCCCGAGTGGATCAAGACCAAGGCGAAGCTCGGACCCGAATACCAGGCGCTGCACTCGCTCGTGAAGACCGAGGAGCTGCACACGGTCTGCCAGGAGGCCGGCTGCCCCAACATCTACGAGTGCTGGGAGGACCGCGAGGCGACGTTCCTCATCGGCGGCTCGCAGTGCACGAGGCGCTGCGACTTCTGCCAGATCGACACCGGCAAGCCCGCCGACTACGACACCGACGAGCCGCGACGCGTGGCCGAGAGCGTGCAGCGCATGAACTTGCGCTACTCGACCGTGACGTGCGTCGCCCGCGACGACCTGCCCGACGGCGGCGCGTGGCTCAACGCCGAGACCGTGCGGCAGATCCACGCGATGAACCCCGCAACCGGCGTCGAACTGCTCGCGACCGACTTCAACGGCGACCCCGACCTGCTGAAGGTCGTCTTCGACGCACGCCCCGAGGTGTTCGCGCACAATGTCGAGACGGTCCCGCGCATCTTCAAGCGCATCCGACCGGCGTTCCGCTACGAGCGCTCCCTCGATGTGCTCACGCAGGCGCGTGCGGCCGGCCTCATCACCAAGTCGAATCTGATCCTCGGCATGGGCGAGGAGCCCGAAGAGGTCGTCCAGGCCCTGCACGACCTGCACGACGCGGGCACCGACATCATCACGATCACCCAGTACCTGCGCCCCTCTCCCCGGCACCTGCCGGTGGCCCGGTGGGTCAAGCCGCAGGAGTTCGTCGAGTTCAAGGAACAGGCCGAGCGCATCGGGTTCCTCGGTGTGCTCGCAGGACCGCTCGTGCGCTCGTCGTACCGCGCCGGGCGACTGTGGGCGCGGTCGATGACGGCGAAGGGCCGCGACATCCCGCCGCATCTCGCCCACCTCGCAGAGGCGATCGCGCACGAGGCGACGCCGTTCGCCCAGGCCGTGTAGCCGCCTGGGCGAACGGCCCGGTAGTCGAGTGCCGCCGGAGGCGGTGCATCCAGACACGCCCAGGCGGTCTGGCGTCGTCCGTCCTCAGTCGGCGCTCGTCACCGACAGCACGTCGCCGCCGGAGTCGAGGTTCACCAGAATGACGTCGTCGGTCGAATCAGGATCCAGCGCGTACTCCAGGACGGCGAACGGCTCGGTTCCACCGTGCTCGTCGGCGAGGATCGTCATGCTCATCAGCTGCAGCGACCGGATGATGTCGATGTGGGTGTCGCCCGAGATGTCGACCAGCAGCCCCTCCAGGTCGTCCCCCAGCGTCTGCTGCTGCTGCAGGAGATACTCGGTCACTTCGCTGGTGCGGTCGTCGAGCTCGTTCACCATGGCGTTGCGGGCGCTGCGGTCGATCGCCTCCAGCGACGAGATCAGCGCGGCCGCGACGTCGAGGGCGGCCTCCGAGACGTCGTCCTGGTCGGGCGCGGTCAGGTCGACGGTGACCGACTGGTCGGCGAGCTCGACGTTCTCGGACCAGAAGATCGAACCGTCCGGACCGGACTCGAGAAGCCCGAAGAAGTCGTGTTCGATGGCCATGTGTTTATGAAACCAGCCTGACGCGTGTGGGGGAAGAGCCGCGTCCGCGCGCCGGCGCGACGCGGCCGGAGCAACCACGTCGCTCAGTCGACAAGTGACGCCGCGAACACGTGAGGTGTGAATCCGGTGAGGTCGCCGATGCCCTCGCCCTGGCCGAGCAGCTTCACCGGGATTCCGGTGCGCTCCTGCACGGCGAGCACGAACCCGCCTTTCGCCGATCCGTCCAGCTTCGTGATCACCAGCCCCGTGACTCCGGCGTGCTCGAGGAACGCCTGCGCCTGCATGACGCCGTTCTGGCCGGTCGTGGCATCCAGCACCAGCAGCACCTCGCTGATCGGCGCCTGCTTCTCGATCACACGGCGGATCTTCGTCAGCTCATCCATGAGCCCGCCTTTGGTGTGCAGACGCCCCGCGGTGTCGACGAGCACGATCTCGGTGCCGGTCTGTTTGGCGTAGTCGATGGTCTGGAAGGCGACGGATGCCGGGTCCTGACCTTCCTGCTGGGGCCGCACGATCGTCGCGCCGCCGCGCTCGGCCCACGTCGCGAGTTGGTCGACGGCGGCCGCGCGGAACGTGTCCGCCGCCCCGACGACGACCGACCGCCCGTAGCGCTGCAAGAACTTCGCGAACTTGCCGATCGTCGTGGTCTTGCCGACGCCGTTCACGCCGACGACGAGCACGACGGCGGGCCGCTCGGTGAGCTTGAGCGTGGTGTCGAACTTCGCGAAGTGCTCCTCGAGGGTCTCGATGAGCATGCGTTTGAGGTCGCGTGGGTCGGTCGTGCGGAACCGCTCCACCTTCTCGCGGAGTTCCTCGATGATGCGCTCGCTGATGTCGGGGCCGAAGTCCGCGGTGATGAGCGCCGTCTCGAGGTCGTCCCACGTGGTCTCGTCGATCGCGGGCTTGACAAACATGCCGCGCAGCGCGCGCCCCAACGACCACGGGTTCTCTGCCATGCCTCAAGCCTAGATGAGTGAGTCCGATCGTCTTCAGTGGTCGTAGGCGATGAGGGAGCGTTTGGCGGGGGCGCCGGTGACCCAGTTGTGCCAGATGCCGGCGGCGAGGGCGAGGAGTCTGGCGGCGACGC
>NZ_JBFECU010000010.1:0-145045 GCF_041379855.1 Microbacterium sp. BWT-B31 | reverse complement strand
CAGACCAGCAGCGAGCCGCAAGCTACCCCGCCTGGCTGCACCACTACAATCACCATCGACCCCACACCGGCATCGGAGGCCAAGCACCCATCGACCGCGTCCACAACGTCAATGGGAAGAACATCTAGTGCGGGTCGGGTCCGAATGCCTCGATCTGGAGGCCCTGGAGAATCTCTCGGGTCACGCCCCGCCAGTTGAAGCGGTGCAGGAGGTCGAGCGCAGCATCGACTGCAAGCTCACGCGGGTTGATGAGGCCGTCTTCCGGCGACAGGAGGATCTCGTAGTCCCAGACGTTGTCGTTGTAGGCGTAGGTGTCGTGGAGGCCGGATCGGGATCGGTGCGCGACTACGAGCACGAAGCGACGAAAGTTGTGCAGCGCGAGGTTGACGTTGAGTCGTTCTTCGGCGAAGTGCGCACGCTGGAGGCGGCCGGCGAACTCGATCACTTCGGTGAAATGCAGAAGCGGCAACCAGACTGGGAGGTGGCCACTGATCGGCTCACGTTCATCGAGGAAACCGTCGGGGTCGGGTCCGTAGTCGGCGATGGCGCGGCAGTCGAAGAACTGCCCGCTCTCGAAGAACTGCCACGTCTCCGGGTGCATGCTCGTGACTTCCTCGCCGACCCAGTCGCGCCCCCTGGTCGGGTGCTGCACCCATGGGAACGGCCATCCGCGTCGTCGCACGGTCGCGCCCTGAACGGCGGGGGGTAGCTCGGCGAATGGGACGCGACGCGCGCTGAAGGTCTCGGGGCGTATGGTCGTTACCATCTGCGGCGCGGTCGCGTCTAGCTCCGATCATCAGCGCCGTAGCTCTCGTCGTGCTGATCACCGGGATTGTGGCTCTCGCGAAGAACAAGCGCACCTGGCTTCGGTTCCCGTCGCGGCGGACCGCGGTTGTCTGGACTGCGGCGTCGGCTGTGGCATTCCTCGCCGCCGGGGGAGTAACGACGGTCGTGTACCCGAGCGCGGCCGAAGCGGGCCGAGCCGCACGCACTGTCGCGACCGCGGAACCCACGTCGCCCGCGGCGACGCCGGCAAAGACCTCGCCACCGTCGCCGAAGCCGACAGTCGAGTCCGTCGACGATGAGACCGCGACGCAGCCCTTCACCGGACAGGCGCAGACCGCCGCGCACAGCGGGGTCACCGCGGACCAGACCGCGCTCGCGGTGCTGGCGACGTTGCAGGTGAAGGGTCGCGCACCCAAGACCGGCTATGACCGCGACCAGTTCGGGCAACAGTGGTTGGACACCGACCGCAACGGATGCGACACCCGCAACGACATCCTCGCCCGCGACCTCACCGACGAGACGCTCTCCGGCCCGTGCAAGGTGCTGACCGGCACTCTCGCCGACCCGTACACGGCGAAGACAATCAGCTTCGTGCGCGGGCAGTCCACCTCTGCCGCGGTGCAGATCGACCACGTCGTGGCTCTGTCGGACGCGTGGCAGAAGGGTGCCCAGCAACTCACAGCAGACCAGCGCGCCACGTTCGCGAACGACCCGCTGAATCTGCTCGCGGTCGACGGTCCCGCGAATGCGCAGAAGAGCGATGGGGATGCCGCGACCTGGCTGCCGGCGAACAAGACGTTCCGCTGCACTTACGTCGCACGCCAGGTGTCGGTGAAAGCGACCTACGGACTCTGGGTGACACGAGCCGAGCGCGACGCCATCGAGCAGGTCCTCCAGACCTGCCCGACCGAGCCCGCCGTGACCTCGACCTACGCTGCCGCGCCGCCGGTCGAGGCTGTCCCCATCGTTGCGCAACCCGACCCTGCTCCCGCGCAGCCTGCCCCGGCAGAGCCGGCACCGGCGCAGCCCGCGCCGGCACCGGTCGAGCCGGCCCCCGCCCCAGCGCCGGTCGAGCCGGCCCCCGCCCCAGCGCCGGTCGAGCCGGCCCCCGCCCCAGCGCCGGTCGAGGTGTACTACAAGAACTGCGACGCGGTTCGGGCTGCTGGCGCGGCACCGATCTATCAGGGTCAGCCCGGATACGCGCCGCATCTGGACCGCGACAAGGACGGCATCGGCTGCGACACGTAGATCGTCCGTTCTTCGCACTCACGGACGAAGCGTCCGAGCTCGCTAGACCAAAGACGGGGTGTGACACTTCTTGTGGACAGTCGTTATCAGGAAGGGTCGGCGGGAGTCGATGTCTACGATTCGCAGGAAGTTCACTGCGGAGTTCAAAGCTGACGCGGTGCAGTTCGTGGTGGTCGGGAGCCGGTCGATCGCGCAGGTTGCTCGCGAGCTCGGGATCAACGAGAGCTCGCTGGGCTATTGGGTGAAGACGTACCGGGGGCTGCACCCGGACCCCTCGACCGCGCCACTGCCGGTCGAGGCGGCGCGGGTCGCGGCGTTGGAGGCCGAGGTGCGACGGCTGGCGGAGGAGAACGCGTTCCTGAAGAAAGCCGCGGCCTTCTTCGCGAAGACGCTACCGTGAACGAGAAGTTCGCGCTGATGCATGCGGAGAAGGCTCACCACGCGATCGAGTTCATGGCGAAGATGCTGAAGGTGTCCTGCGCCGGCTACTACGCCTGGGTGTCCCGGCGAGGAGCACTGTCGGCGGCGCAGGTGCGGCGCGCGGCGGTGACCGCGGCGGTGATCGGCTCTCACACCGGATCGGACGGGGTGAACGAGCACCGGCGGGTGCATGCGGACCTGACTGCCGGTGGCGTGCCCGCGTCGGAGGGCATGATCCGCGCGATCATGCGACGGCAGCAGATCGCGGGCGTGCAGCCGCGGACGAAGAAGCGGACCACGATCCCCGTCGACGACGCCGAGGCCCGCCCCGGCTTCACCTCCGACACCGCCCGCACCAAGCGCGTCGGCGATATCACGTATCTGCGGACCGGGGAGGGATGGCTGTATCTGGCGACAGTGATCGACCTGCACTCCCGCATGGTCGTGGGGTGGGCGATGGCCCCGCACATGCCCACCGAACTGATCAGCGCGGCGCTTGACCCCTGGTCTTGGACACGCTGATTTCAGCACGGTGCTGGGGAAGCGAGAATCCAAGGGATGGCAAGGAAGAACGACACGGACGAGTTCCGGCAGCGGGCGGTGGACTTGTACGAGTCGACGCCCGGTGAGACGTTGAAGGGCATCGCGGCGGATCTGGGGATCTCCCGTGGCGCGTTGCGGGAGTGGGCCTTGAAGCGCGGCTCCGGGATGACAACCGTGGGGGCGGCTCAGCTACCGCACCCCTGCGGACGTCAACGCCGAGCACACACGTCAGACCGCAGCCGCGGCCTGATCAACAAAGAGACCGTCTACGAAAGCTGACACAGCCCAATCCCCCGCAAACACGGAGATCATGGGCCATCGGTTTCACATTGAGTTCGGCTTTGCGTAAGGATTTGCGTAAGGATCGCGCAAACCCGGGAGTCAGAGCATTGCCGCAGGTCACAGTTGTCCAGGGCGACATCACCCACCAGCCGGTTGATGCGATCGTGAATGCCGCGAACCGCGCGATGCGGGGAGGCGGCGGTGTCGACGGCGCGATCCACAGGGCAGGTGGTCCGGCGATCCTGCGGGACTGCATCGCTCGATTTCCGAACGGACTCAGGACCGGTGATGCGGGTTGGACGACGGCCGGCGACCTGCGGGCGAAGTGGGTCATCCATGCCGTGGGGCCCGACTTCCGCTCGGGCGAGACTGACCGCGCGCTGCTCGATTCCTGCTATCGCCGCAGTCTCCAGGTCGCTGACGAGCTCGGCGCGCGCACGGTTGCCTTTCCCCTCATAGGTGCGGGCGTCTACGGCTGGCCGAAACAGGACGCCATCGACGCCGCGCTGGAGACGATCTGGGGCACCGACACACTTGTCGAAGCCGTGAACCTCGTCGCCTTTGACGACGCGACACGGGCCGCGATGCGATTCCGCCAAGGACGGGGCACCCCGCGGCGCATCTTGGAGGCTGTGGGGGAGCTGCACGCGCGCGGATTCGAACAGGTGCGCATTCATCCCGGGATGAGCGCTTCCGGACTGTACTGGCACGTCTCGATCGCGACGGCCGACAACTTCGACGAGTCGAGCAGGTTCCCGACCTTCCGAAACCAAAGCATGGTTGTCGATTACACGACCGGCAGCGGCCCCGACTTCCTGGATGCAACGGTCGACGAGGCGACCGAGGTCACGGCCGTCGCCGACCTCATCGTGGCGGCGTGGCCGTGGCTGAGCGATCCGGTGAGCGACCCTGACTATGCCGCGTGGTACCGGCGTCTGATCGGCCTCGTCGCCGAGTATGACTCGTTGCCCATCGCCTATGCGGAGTACTTCGACGACTCGCGAGGGTGGGAGGTGGGGTGGGGCAGTGGCGTGCTCATCGAGCCGCCGCCACGTGCGTTGCGCGGTGACCAGTGGGGCAAGGGATAGGCCGCCGATCCAGGCCGGGATGCTGCCATGCGATGACCGCTGCCGTGTTCGTCGCGGCACCCGTCGGGTGTGCACCGCTGGTCTGAAGAGAACTCGAGACACCGAACCGCGACTCTTGGCGGGCAGACGTTCCAGGTGGGCTTCAGGGAGCCGCGGCAGTGAGCGAGCGTTCGCGCGCGTTCTGCATGTGCGTCTGCATTGCGTCGATGGCGTCCAAAGGCTCTTCCGAAGAGAAGGCCCGCAGAATTGCCGCATGCTCTTCGGTCGCCTCGCTTACATCGCGTGGTCCGGATAGTGCGGCGGCGCGCATCTGGTGCGTCAATGCTGCGAGCCCGTCGTACATGTCCAATATGTAGCGATTGTGTGCCGCAGCGAATATCTGGCGATGAAATGCAATGTCGGCCGCGAAGTACTCCTGCGTCAACTGGACCGGAACGGGCCCGCGCGTCATCGCGTCGCGTACGCGATCGCCGGCCTCAATGTGCGCTGCGTGCAGAGAGCGAAGACCAGGAATCCATTGTCTGTCCGTTGCTGCGGCCATGGTCACGGCGGTGGTCTCTAGCATGATCCGGGCGCTGAACAGCTCACTGAGCTGTTCAGCGTCGAGGGGTTCCATCACTCGGTAGCCCTTGAGCGGCTCGCGCGCCACGAGTCCAGTGCGCTCGAGTTGCACCATCGCCTCTCTGACAGGCGTGGGTGAGACCGCGAGTTCGCGGGCGGTGGTGTCGATGGACAGTCGCGCACCCGGTTCGATCGTTCCTGCCAGCAGTCGCTCCAGGATCAGGTCATACACCTGATCCCGCAGCCCTCGGCGCTCGATGCCTCGCGCAGGGTCCTCGCTCGCGTTCATGGTGATCCATCCTTTGATTGCCAATCATAGATGATCGATCACCTTTTCGGCTTCCCACTTCCAAGTTCGTGTGGCATAGTTCCTATAGGATCGATAATAAGCAAGGAGATCTCATGGGCGACACGGAAGCACCCAGCGCCACCGAATGGCCGATAGCAGCGTGCATGCACGGCATCCCCGCTGTCGGTGACGACGGTCGGGGTTTCCACGACGCGCCCATATCGACATGGGACGATGCGTTTGCTCAGATCGCCGGAATGGGGCTCTCGACACTCGAGTTGGCAGACAGCCACGTGCGACCGGCAGATCTCGGCAGCGAGCGCACTGCAGAGATCTTCGATTCAGCCGCCCGCCACGGGGTGAGCTTCTCGTCAGTTCACGTGCAACGCAAGAGCGTCATCGAACCAGGTCGCGGCGAAGCGAACTTGGAATACGCCCACCGAACCATCGACGCAGCCGCGAGATGGGGGCTGAAACTGGTTTCCACCGGCTTGCATCAGCCTCTGACCCCGGCGCAGCGAGAAGCACTGTGGTTCTGGTCCGCCCAGGGGGCGGTGGACCCCGAGGACCCGGACATGTGGAACCTCGCCGTGCGGCGAATCCGGGACCTTGGCCACCACGCAGCCGAAGTCGGGCTCCCGCTTTCTCTGGAGATGTACGAAGACACGTACCTCGGCACGGCCGAATCAGCCGTGAGGTTCATCGAAGATGTCGGTCTGGACAATGTCGGGCTCAACCCCGATGTCGGAAACCTCATCCGCCTGCATCGACCGATCGAGGACTGGCAGGAGGTGTACTCCGCCACGCTTCCCTACGCCAACTACTGGCATGTCAAGAACTACACCCGCGATGAAACCGCCGACGGGCAGTTCATCAGCGCCGTCCCCTCGACTCTCGCCGACGGTCTGATCAACTACCGGCGCGTCATCCGTGATGCCGTCGCCATGGGCTATCGCGGCATCATCGTCACAGAACACTACGGCGGAGACAGCCTGGGCGCGTGCGAGACGAACGCGCGTTACATCCGCTCCGTGCTGCGCGGCGCGATCGCGGGCGGGGATCCACATCTGGTGAGCACACCGTAACCCAGCCCACAAAGATCACGGACCTCTCAAAAGGAATCGCCATGACCGCTTTCCCGGAATCACGTACTGTCATCCTGACCGGTGCTGCGTCGCCACGGGGCATCGGCCGCACAACGGCGCACTACCTCGCCGCGCGAGGCTGGCACATCGGAATCGTTGATCGCGACGTCGATGCCGCACGAGAGGTGGCCGACCGCATCGCGGCTGACCATGGCGTCCTCGCTGAGGCAGTCGGCGCGGATGTGTCCCAAAACGCCCAGGTGCGCGCCGCGTTCGACTCCCTCGAGGCCGCACTTCCGCCGATTGTCGCGTTCGTCGGACTGGCCGGCGTAGCGTCGCCGGTCTCGTACCTCGATGTCACGGACGAAGAGTGGCGGCGAGTCATCGACATCAACTTGAACGGCGTTCACTACACCACCCGCCGTGCGGTGGAAGCCATGCTGAAGCACGGCGTGGGCCGCATCGTCAATCTCTCGTCGGTCTCCGCGCAGCGTGGCGGGGGAACGTTCAGCAAGACCGCCTACTCCGCGTCAAAGGCGGGCGTCATCGGTCTCACGCGGAGTCTGGCTCGGGAACTCGGGCACTACGGAATCACCGTCAATGCCATCTCGCCCGGCCCTATCGACACCGACATCATGGGCGGGACGCTGACAGATGAGCGCAAGAGCGCGATGGCCGCAGATGGCGTCCTACCCCGTATCGGGACTCCGCGCGACATCGCTGCGGCGGTCGCGTACTTCATCAGCGAGGACGCAGGTTTCGTGACCGGGCAGACGCTCAATGTCGACGGGGGCCTCTACATGCACTGACCCCGCGACCGACCGGACCGAAACCACAACCCTTCCCGAAACCACATCCCCCCAAACCATCGGCGCTTCACAGCGCCCTGCCCAATGGAGTGCACTCATGACGACGACCGCTGCTTCGCCCTTGCTCGGGATGGCCGTGCGGAAGGCGATGCTCCGAATCATTCCCTTCCTCTTCGTCTGCTACATCATCGCCTTCCTCGATCGGGTGAACGTCAGCTACGCATCCCTGACGATGAATGCCGACATCGGACTATCGGATGCCGCGTACGGTCTCGGTGCCGGCATCTTCTTCATCGGGTACTTCCTCTTCGAAGTGCCAAGCAATCTGCTGCTCAAGAGGTTCGGCGCCCGAGTCTGGATCTGCCGGATCATGGTGACCTGGGGCATCCTGTCCACCGCGATGGCGCTCGTGAGCAACGAGTGGTTCTTCTACGTGCTCCGTTTCCTCCTCGGCGTGGCTGAGGCCGGATTCTTCCCCGGCGTCATTCTCTACCTGGCCACGTGGTTCCCTCAGCATCAGCGCGGTCGAGCCACGGCACTCTTCATGATGGCGATCCCGCTGTCGGGCCTCCTCGGCGCGCCGCTGTCGGGATGGATCCTCAGCCTCGACGGAATGTGGAACCTCGCCGGATGGCAGCTGCTCTTCGTGCTCGAAGGAATCCCGGCGATCGTCGTCGGAATCCTGGTTCTCGTTCTTCTGCCGGCCTCGCCACGGAATGTCAAGTGGTTGACCGCGGACGAGTGTGCGGCGTTGTCGGACGTCCTCGCAGCCGAGGCGACGGCGACTGAGAAAACGGGCGGGCACACTCTCCGTGACGGACTCCGGACACCGCTGGTGTGGTGGCTCAGCCTGGCGTATTTCGGAACGGTGGCCAGCCTCCTCGGACTGGGGTTCTGGCTCCCGAAGATGGTGGAGGAGATCGCTCATCAGGGCACGACTGCAACGACCTGGATCACGGCGATTCCCTACCTCTTCGCCGCAGTCGTGATGGTGCTGGTGGCCAGCAGCTCGGACAAGCGGGGCGAGCGCCGTCTGCACACTGCCATCCCAGCCTTCGTTGCCGCCGTCAGCCTCGTCGCCAGCGCGTTTGTCACCGAACCGGTCATCGCGATCGGCCTTCTGTGCCTGGTCGCCGCCGGAATCTACGGATGCAACGGCACGTTCTGGACCATCCCGTCCGCGCGGCTCACAGGCACCGCAGCAGCCGCCGGCATCGCGGTGATCAACTCCATCGGAAACCTCGGAGGCTTCGTCGGACCGTTCGCGCTCGGCTGGGTGCGGGAGACCACGGGCAGCAATCAGCTCGGGCTTCTGTTCCTCGCGGCCCTTGCGCTCATCGCTGCAGCAATTCTGTATACCGTCGGTCCGCGCCGCCACGTTGCCCATGTCGACCGATCCCTCGAGGGGGTCAACTCATGACGGCGTTCGGCGTCACGGTTCTCGATCTCGAGCAACCGCGATTCGAGGGTATGCCCCTGCATCCGGCCCATCAGCAGGCGGGATACTCCTTCTTCCTCCACCGCCGACACCAGGACTGGGAGAACCCCAACGCACGATCCAGTGCGGCAGGGATGCTCATCTGCTCGGATCATTCCGGAACCCATATCGACGCGCTCTGCCACCAGGCCGAAGGCATGCTGATGTGCGGTGACGTCGCGGTCGACGTCTCGACGCAGACGCCGAAAGGCTTCACCAAGCTCGGCATCGAGACCCTGCGTCCGATCTATTCACGCGGCGTCATGCTCGACGTCCCCGCCGCACTGGGCATCGACGTGATTCCTCAGAAGTACCTCGTCACAGCCGCGGATCTTGAGGAATGCCTCCAGCGCCAAGGCACGACGATCAAGCCCGGCGACACCCTTTTGATCCGCACCGGCAACGGACGGTTCTGGCGTGACACCCAGCGCTACTTCGACGGACCCGCCATCGGGTCCGATGCCTCGCAATGGCTCGCTGCTCAGGCCCCGGTCGCCGTCGGCGCGGACAACGTCGGATGGGACCTGCCCGGATTCGTCGACCCGGTGCTGGGCGATCTACCCGGTCACATCGTCCTGCTCGTGCGGGCTGGTGTGCACATCATCGAGAGCATCCACCTCGAACCGCTCGCCGAGATCTCCTGCTACGAGTTCGAATTCGTGTGCTCCCCGCTGAAGCTTCAAGGAGCTACGGCTTCGCCGGTACGACCGCTCGCGATCGTGCGATGACGCGTCTGTGGAATAGTCCGGCGGACTTCGCCGACGAGATGATCGATGGCTTCGTGGCGGCCAACGGCCGATACGTGCGGCGCGTAACGGGCGGTGTCGTGCGCGCCACGGCGTCGCCGGAGGGCCAGGTCGCGGTCGTCGTGGGCGGTGGGGCGGGCCACTACCCCGCGTTCGGAGGCCTCGTCGGCCCCGGACTCGCGCATGGCGCTGCGATGGGCAACCTGTTCGCATCACCCTCCACTCAGCAGGTGCTCGCGGTTGCGAAGGCCGCCGACAACGGCGGGGGCGTGTTCTTCTCCTACGGCAACTATGCCGGTGACGTGTTGAACTTCGAGGCCGCTCAGCACCGCCTCCGGGCGGAGGGCGTTGCTGCCGCGACGGTGGCGGTGACGGATGACGTCATGTCGGCGAGCCTGGACGAGAAGCACAAGCGGCGCGGGATCGCGGGAGACCTGACGGTGTTTCGCACCGCGGCCGCTGCTGCGGAGGCAGGCTACGACCTCGTCGGGGTGGCGGCGGTAGCGGCGAAGGCCAATGAGCGAACCCGGTCGTTCGGGGTCGCATTCACCGGTTGCACCCTCCCAGGCGCTCTGGAACCGCTCTTCACGGTGCCGGCGGGACGGATGGCGATCGGACTGGGCATTCACGGTGAGCCGGGCATCGATGAGGCCGGCATCCCGACTGCCGACCAGCTGGCCGAACTGCTCGTGTCGCGGCTGCTCGAGGAACGTCCCGATGGGGCGGACGGGCGCGTCATCCCGATGCTCAACGGCCTCGGATCGCTGAAGCACGAGGAGATGTTCGTCGTCTACCGGCGCATCGCACAGCTGCTGGCCGATGCGGGCCTCGACATCATCGACCCGCACGTGGGCGAGTTCTGCACGAGCTTCGATATGGCCGGCACGTCCTTGACGCTGTTCTGGCTGGACGACGAGCTCGCGACCCTGTGGGAGCACCCCGTCGACACCCCCGCCTATCGGCGCGGGACGGTCGCGGTGCGCAGTGCCTCCGTCGGGTTGGATACCCCCGTCGAAGCCGAGGCAGGCATCCCCGACTCCGACGACCAATCGCGTTCCGTCGCCCGGACGGTGCTGGCCGCGGTCGCCGCGATCGTGCGGACGATCGACGACAACGTCGCGGAACTCGGCCGGATCGACGCGATCGCCGGTGACGGAGACCACGGGATCGGGATGCAGCGCGGCTCGCACGCGGCGCTCGCCGCCGCGCGCGCGGCCGTCGAGAAGGGCGCCGGCGCGCGCACCACGCTGGAGCGCGCCGCGGACGGCTGGTCCGACAGAGCAGGCGGCACCTCTGGCGCCCTGTGGGGCGTGATCCTCACCCGGATTGCCGAGAAGCTCGGCGACACCGGCACACCCTGCTCTGCGGACATCGCCGCAGGCATCGCCGCCGGAGCGCATGGTGTGACCGACTACGGCAAGGCCGAAGTGGGCGACAAGACCCTCGTCGACGCGCTCGTGCCGTTCGCGACGACGCTCACGCAGGCCATCGACACTGGAGCGTCACTTGCCGAGGCGTGGGCGGCGGCGTCGGAGGCTTCGACCCTGGCCGCCGCGCAGACCGCGGAGCTGCTGCCCCGGATGGGCCGTGCCCGCACGCACGGAGAGCACGCCATCGGCACACCCGACCCCGGAGCGATCAGCCTCGCGCTCGTCGCGACCGCTCTCATCGACGTCCTGAAGGAGACCTGACATGAGCGACCTGACCCCCCTGCGGCTCGTGATCGGCTGCGATGACGCGGGCTTCGACTACAAGGAGATCCTCAAGAAGGATCTCGAAGCCAACCCGCTCGTCGCGTCGGTGGTCGATGTGGGAGTGGATGCCGACGGCCACACCGCCTACCCGAAGGTCGCCATCGCTGCCGCCGAACTCGTCGCCAGCGGCGACGCCGATCGAGCACTGCTGATCTGCGGCACGGGCTTGGGCGTTGCGATTGCAGCGAACAAGGTCGCCGGTGTCCGAGCCGTCACCGCACACGACTCGTTCTCGGTCGAGCGGTCCGTCCTGTCGAACGACGCACAGGTGCTCTGCATCGGGCAGCGAGTCGGCGGCATCGAGCTCGCGCGCCGCAACGTGCGCGAGTGGCTCACCTACCGCTTCGACACCACGAGTTCTTCGGCCGAGAAGGTCGCCGTCATCGGCCGGTACGAGACCACGGGGCTGTGCTGATGAACACGACGGTCACGATCGGCGTGTCGCTCAAGACGTACTTCGGCAACGCGCGGGCCCGCGAATGGCTCACCACCACTGCCGCGTGTGCCGCCATGCACCCCGCCGTGGTCGGCGGCGCCGTCCGATGCTTCGTCGTCCCCACCTATCTGCAGGTCGACGACGCCCTCACCGCGTTTGCCGGAACCCGTGTGCTCGTCGGCGCCCAGGACGTATCGCAGTTCGAACCCGGCGCGTACACGGGAGAAGTCACGGCCGCCGAGCTGGCCGAGATCGGCGTCGCAGTCGCCGAGATCGGCCACGCCGAACGCCGCCGTCTCCTCGGCGACACGGACGAGGTCGTCGCTGCGAAGGCGCGAACGACCCTCGCCCACGGGATCACTCCCGTGCTCTGCATCGGCGAGACCGACCGGGCGATGGATACCGCGGCCACCGCGATCGCTCAGCTGCGCGTGGCGCTCGAGGGTGCCCCAGCCGGTTCCGTCATCGTCGCCTACGAACCGGTGTGGGCGATCGGCGCGGCCGAACCGGCGCCCGCTGATCGCATCGTCGCCGTCGCCTCGGCGCTTCGTGCCGAACTCGACCGCATGCCGGGGCGGGACGGTTCGGCAGTCATCTACGGCGGCTGCGCCGGGCCCGGCATGCTCGCCGACATCGGTGACGCCGTCGACGGACTCTTCCTCGGTCGCTTCGCTCACGACCCCGACAACCTCCTCGCGGTGCTCGACGAAGCATCCATCCTCGCAAAGCGCAGAGCAGATGCACGATCTGGCCGCGCATTGCGAGCCGGGCACCGAGTGTCAGCTGAGTGGAGTCGAGGGCTGATGGGGGCGTAGGCCGCCCCGGCTGGGCGACCAACAGCCCGCTTGCGGCGAGGCGGAACAGGGCCTCGCCGGCGGGGGCGCGGCTCACGCCGAGCCATTCGGCCAGGTCGCCGTCCTTCGGCTGCTCTCCGGGGGTGGAGGGTGCCGTCGACGATTGCACACCATCGACGCGGATCTCCACCCGGCTCGCCCTCGCAGGTCAGGTGGTCGCGCCGCCGCCTGCCACCCGCCTGGACAGCTCCCATGCTTGACGCAGCAGGGCGTCGTCGAGGTCGGAAGCCTCGGTGTCCGCGTCGGGTCCGGACGCCGGGCCGTGCACCAGCGCATGCAGCTGCTCCATGCGCTGGTCGAGCTGCTCCGCGGCCTTGGCGGCGTCGGCGAGCTCGGCGGCGAGGTGCGCGGGCACGTCTCCGTCGTACTTGTAGCGGATCTTGTGCTCGAGGCTGGCCCAGAAGTCCATCGCGATCGTGCGGATCTGCACTTCGACGACCACCGGCACGGGACCCGTGGAGAGGAACACGGGGATCTCGATGATCACGTGCAGGCTCTTGTAGCCGTTGGGCTTCGGGTGGGCGATGTAGTCCTCGATCTCGAGGACGCGGATGTCGTGCTGCGAGGTGAGCGCGTCGAGGACGCGGTACGTGTCGTCGATGAAGCTGCAGGTGATGCGCACGCCCGCGATGTCTGTGACTTGCGCCCGGATGGCGGCGAGCGTCGGCTCGCCGCCCTTGCGGACGACCTTCTCGAGGATGCTCCGCGCGCTCTTGACGCGCGAGGTGACGTGCTCGATGGGGTTGTAGCGGTGCAGGTGCATGAACTCTTCGCGGAGGATGGTCACCTTCGTGAGCACCTCGTCGACCGCGAATCGGTGCTCCATCATGAAGCGCGCGAAATCCTCCCGCATCTGCCGGGCGAACGCGAGCAGGTCCTTGTCGGCGGGGGGCGGCATCCCGTCGCCGGAGTCGGCCGTCACGGACGCCCGCCGAGTTCCTGTGCACTGCCGCACCGGTCGATGATCGGACTCCTGTCTCTGCGCCCGCCAGCCGATGGGGCTGCACCGGGGTGGCTCACGCGCTTGAGAGTCTAGACAAGCCCCGCAAGCCGGGCGACCGCATGCGCTGGGCACCCGGCGCCATGCGCCGCGGATCGACCGATTGCGGCTCGGTCAGCGCGGCGGCGGTCCTGCCCGCTCACCGTCGGAGCGCGCGTGCGCCAGACCGCTCGCCGCGCCGAGCGCCGCGCCGATGAGGGTGTCGACGATGCGCGCCCAGACGACGGATGCATCGACCTGGCCGGTCGCGGCGCTGGTCAGCAGCAGCACGAGGGGCGTGATGAAGGCGAGCGCGAGGGCGTAGTTGCGCACGACGAAGATCTCGACGGCGAACTGCAGCACGCCCATGAGGAGCGCAAGCCACAGTCCTGACGGATGCAGCAGCGTCAGCAGCAGGAAGATCCCGGCCCCGGCGAGGGTGCCGATCACGCGATGGATGCCGCGGTTCAGCGCGAGCTGGCGCCTGGTGGCCACGCCGATCACGGCGATGCCCGCTCCGACGATCCAGTAGGCGCGATGCGGGTCGACGACGGCGCCGATCGCGACTCCGGCGGCGCAGACGGCGACCGCGCGCGCGAACAGCGCGCCGACGGGACCGCGCAGAGCCGTCGCCGGTGCGATGCGCGCGAGCGGTCGTGCGCGGATGCGCCGGCCCTGGCGCCGCACGAGCGGTGCCAGGGCGATCAGGTAGGCGATGACGAGCCCCGCTAGGAGCGCAAGCAGCAGCGTGACCGCGCCGGTGGGCGAGCCGGCGGAGCCGACCTGCGCCGACAGCCCGTACACGAGCACGAAGAACACCGGCCCCGGGGCGCCGAGCGAGCGACCGTAGACGCCGGCCGCCGAGGCGACCGTCACGGCGAACAGCCCGACCAGCAGCGTGACCTCCGACCACGCGGCCAGCAGGCCGAGCGCCGCGCACAGATACAGCCCTGCGCCGAGGACGGGCAGCAGCTTGGCCCGCTCGACGGTCGGCAGCTGCGACCCGAAGATGACGATGAAGGCGCCTGCGGATGCCTGGAAGCCCACCCGCGGCTCCCCGGCGATCGTCGCCGCGGCGATCGGCACGGCGATCGCGAGCGAGGCCTGCAGGGCGAGCGGCCAGCGCCGCACCGGCGACGGATGGAACCGGACGAGGCTGCGCAGCGCCTCGATGCCCGCGCGGGTCCAGTGCGATCTCGCCACCGGTCCATCCGACCACAGTTGCGCCACGGCGCAACCCCCTGGCGAGCACGACCGCGACGCGGGAAAGTGGGGCGTACTGGCGGAGCATCCGCCCGCCGGGGCGAGCCGGCAAGGGGGCGAGGTGAACGTTTCGCATCGCGCGCACCGTTGCGTTCTCATGGGCATCGCGCGCACCGTGGTCGACGCGGGTCGTGTGTGCGCGGACGCTCCTGCGCGGATGGTGGCGCGATGAGCCGCGCAACGGCGTTCTGGGTGGAGAGCCCGGGGGTGGGGGCGCTGCGCACGAGCGAGATCGCGGAGCCCGGTCCCGGCGACGTGCTCGTGCGCACGCAGTTCACCGGCATCAGCCGCGGCACCGAGTCGCTCGTCTTCCGCGGAGAGGTGCCCGAGAGCGAGCGGGACCGCATGCGCGCCCCGTTCCAGCAGGGGGCGTTGCCCGCGCCGGTCGCGTACGGCTACCTCAACGTCGGGCTCGTCGAGCGGGGGCCTGCGGAGCTGGCGGGGCGGACGGTGTTCACGCTCTTTCCGCACCAGTCCGCCTTCGTCGTGCCGCGTGGAGCGGTCGTGCCGGTGCCCTCCGACGTTCCGGCCCGTCGTGCGGTGCTCGCCGGCACGGTCGAGACGGCGGTGAACATCCTGTGGGATGCCGCGCCCCTCGTCGGCGATCGCGTGAGCATCGTCGGGGCCGGCATGATCGGCACGGCGGTGGCGCGGCTCGCCCGCGCGATCCCTGGTGTGGACGTCGTGGTCGTCGACGTGGATCCGGAGAAGCGGGCCGTGTGCGAGCGTCTCGGCGCCGCCTTCGCGACGCCGGGCGACGCGCCGCGCGACCGCGACCTCGTCATCGACACGAGTGGCTCCGAGGACGGCCTGCAGCTCGCCCTGGAGTCTGCGGCCGTCGAGGGCGAGGTCGTCGAGGCGAGTTGGTTCGGCGATCGGGTGGTCGCGCTGCGGCTGGGCGGAGCGTTCCACGCGCGGCGGCTCACGATCCGCTCGAGTCAGGTGGGCATGGTGTCGCCGCGCCGGCGCGGCACCCGCGGCGCGGGGGACCGGCTCGCCCTCGCGCTTGAGCTGCTGCGCGACGACGCCTTCGACGCGCTTCTGACCGGAAGCTCGTCCTGGCGCGACCTGCCGGCGGTGATGGCGGCGATCGCGTCCGGCCAGCTGCCGGGACTGTGCCACACCATCGACTGGAGGGACGCCGGATGACCTACTCCGTCACGGTGCGCGACCACATCATGATCGCCCACAGCCTCACCGGCGAGACGTTCGGTCCCGCCCAGCGCCTGCACGGGGCCACGTTCGTGGTCGACGCGACCTTCCGGGCAGAGGCGCTCGACGGCGAGGGCGTGGTGGTCGACATCGGGCTCGCCTCCGAGGCGGTGCGCGGCATCCTGTCGTCGCTGTCGTACCGGAATCTCGACGACGAGCCCGCGTTCGCGGGCGTCAACACGACCACCGAGCGGCTGTGCGGCGTCATCGCCGACCGGCTGGTCGCGGCGCTGCGCGAAGGCGCCCTGGGCCACGCGCGGCTGAGCGGGATCGCCGTGACGCTGCACGAGTCGCACATCGCGTGGGCGTCGTACGAGGTGGCGCTGTGACGGCCCCCCGCGCGCTGTGCTTCGTCGTGCCCGAGGGCGTCGACGATCCGCTCCGGGCCAGCGGCGGCAACGTGTACGACCTGCGTGTGGCGGCGGGGCTTTCGGCGCGCGGGTGGGACGTGCGGATCATGCAGACGGATGCCTCGGCCGCGGCATCGGCCCTGTCGACGTTGCCCGCGCAGGCGCTGGTGCTCGTCGACGGGCTCGTCGCGGGGGCGGTGCCCGCCGTGGTCGAGCGCGAGGCCCAGCGGCTTCGGATCGTCGTGCTGGCGCATATGGTCAGCGCGGCCTTCCCAGGCGCCGACCCGCGATCGGTCGAGGGCGAGCGCCGGGCGCTCCGGGCGGCGCGCAGCGTGATCACGACGAGCGAGTGGACCCGCGCCGAGCTGACCGGCCGCGAGGGGCTGCCGCCGGAGCGGGTCGCGGTGGCGCTGCCGGGAACGGCCGCCGCGCCGGTCACGAGCGGCACCGCGACCGGCGGCGCCCTGCTGTGCGTCGGCGTCGTCGCCGCGCACAAGGGACAGGACGTGCTGGTGGACGCGCTGCGGATGCTCGACCCGCACCCGCGGTGGAGGTGCACGATCGCCGGGTCGCTCGCCGCATCCCCCGCCTTCGCCGACCGCGTCGCCCGGTCCGTCGTCGACGCGGGGCTCGCCGACCGCATCGCGATGGTCGGCGTGCTGGACGGGCCCGCGCTCGACAGCGTGTACGCGCGCGCCGACCTCGTGGTGGCGCCCTCGCGCGTGGAGAGCTACGGCATGGTCGTCGCCGATGCGCTGGGGCGGGGCATCCCGGTCGTCGCCAGCGCCGTCGGAGGCATTCCGCAGACCGTCGCCGGGTCGCGCGGCGCGGTGCTGGTGCCCCCCGGCGACGCGGTCGCGCTCAGCCGGGCGCTCGGCCGGTGGATGGACGATCCGGCGTGGCGGGCGTGCCTGAGGGACGCGGCGCTGCGGACGAGATCCGCCCTTCCGCGATGGAACGACACGGTGGATCGCGTCGAGGCCGCGCTCGCCTCGGTGCGGCACGAGGACCTGTTCGCGTGGCCGCCATGACGAACCGACCCTACGTGACCCTCAGCTGCGCCATGTCGATGGACGGGTACCTCGACAGCGCGCTGCCTGCCAAGCTCGCGATGTCGAACGCGGCCGACTTCGACCGCGTCGATCAGCTGCGGGCCGAGAGCGACGCCATCATGGTCGGCGCCTCGACGGTGCGCCGCGACCACCCGCGGCTGCTCGTGCGCAGCGAGCGGCGACGGATGCTCCGACTCGCCGACGGCCGCACCTTCTCGCCGATCAAGGTGACGGTGACCGCGAGCGGCGACCTGCCCGCGGCATGCGAGTTCTTCACCGAGGGACAGGTCCAGAAGCTCGTGTACTGTCCGCGCGAGAGCGCCCGCGAGGTCGAGGCGCGGCTGGGCGGGGTCGCGACGGTGGTCGCTGTGGAGTCGTGCGTGACGATGCGGCACGTGGTCGACAGCCTCGCCGAGCGCGGTGTCGAACGGCTCATGGTCGAAGGCGGCGGGCGCCTGCTCACGCAGTTCCTCGTCGACGACCTGGCCGACGAGCTGAACCTCGTGGTGGCGCCCTTCTTCGTCGGCGAGTCGGAGGCGCCGCGCTTCGTGAGGTCGGGGCGCTTCCCGTGGACGTCCACGCGGCGTGCGCGGCTGGCCGACACCTGCCGGATCGACGACGTCGTGCTGCTGCGCTACGCGTTGTCCGACCGTTTCGGCGAGCCGCCGTCGCCACGGCGGCAGAAGACCGAGCGGCCCGCCTCCTCACGATGAGGCAGGCCGCTCGGAGCGCGCCGCCGGGGGGCAGGCCCTCGCGGGTCGCAGGCGGCGGGCTCGAGGCATCCTTCGCCGCGCTGTTCGACAAGGCGACCCGCACCGGTCTCGGGATCATCGCCTCGAGCACCGACCAGTGCTTCGGTCGCTGGTGAGCCCCCGCGGGGTCAGCGGCTGATGACCTTGGGCGCGGCGACGGCCTTGAGGCCCGCGACGCCGAACTCCTGGCCGTAGCCGGACGCCTTGGTGCCGCCGAAGGGCACGACGGGGTTCAGTGTGCCGTGCTGGTTGATCCACACGGTGCCGGCCTGCAGACGCTTCGCGACCTCGACTGCGGCGTCGACATCGGCCGACCACACCGAGGCGCCGAGGCCCTGGTCCGACGCGTTGGCGCGGCGCACCGCGTCGTCGACGTCGGTGTAGCGGATCACGGGGATGACCGGGCCGAACTGCTCCTCGTCGACCAAGCGCGCGCCGTCGTCGATGTCGGCGACCACGGTCGGGCGGTAGAACAGCGGGCCGAGCTCGGGCGCGGGCTCGCCGCCGGTCACGATCCGGGCGCCTCGAGCGCGCGCGTCGTCGACGAGCGAGCGGACGATGTCGAACTGGGCCTCGTTCTGCAGCGGCCCGAGCACGTTGCCCTCGTCGAGCCCGCGGCCCATCGGCGTCGCGGCGGCGAGCCCGGCGAGGGTCTGGACGACCTGGTCGTAGACCGAGTCGTGCACGTACAGGCGCTTGAGCGCCGCGCACGTCTGACCGGTGTTGATGAAGCACCCCCAGAACAGGTTCTCGGCGATCGCGGCGGGGTCGGTGCCCGGCAGCACGATGCCGGCGTCGTTGCCGCCGAGCTCGAGCGTGAGGCGGGCGAGGCTGCCGGCGGATGCCTCGACGATGCGCCGCCCGGTCGCGGTCGATCCGGTGAACATGATCTTGTCGATATCGGGGTGCCTCGCGATCGCGGCGCCGACCTCGCGGTCGCCCGACACGACGGTGAGCACGCCCGCGGGGAGGTGCCGGTTGAAGAGCTCGGCGAGCGCCAGAACCGACAGCGGCGTGAACTCGCTCGGCTTCACGACGACCGTGTTGCCCATGCGCAGCGACGGCGCGATCTGCCACACCGAGATCATCATGGGCCAGTTCCAGGGGCCGATCGCCGCCACGACGCCGAGCGCGTCGTAGTGCACCTCGGCGCGCGAGCCCCCGGCCTCGAACACGACCTCGGGCTCAAGCGGGGTGTCGGCGGCGGCGCGGGTCCACACCGTGCACGCACCCACCTCGAAGCGCGCGTTCGGCCCGTCGAGGGGCTTGCCCTGCTCGCGCGAGAGCAGCTGCGCGAGCTCTTCGGCGCTGGCTTCGATCTCGTCGGCGATCGCGTTCAGGATGCGCGAGCGCTCGGCGTGGCCGAGCGCGTTCCACGCCGGCTGCGCGGCCCGCGCGGCGGCGACGGCGGCGTTGAGGTCGGCGACCGTGTGCACGGGCGCGTAACCGATGGTCTCGCGGGTAGCGGCATCCGGAATCGCGCGTCCCTCGGCCGCGGGAACGGTGATGGCGTCCAGTATCGACGTCGCGACGGTCATGGGCTCCTCCTCGATGGGTCTCATCGATCATCGGAGCATGCCGCCGCCGGCGTTTGCCCGTGGGCGCAGGGCGGTTGACGACCCGCGCAGCCCCGCCGTCGCGCTCCGAAGCGCGCGGGGCGCGATCATCGCGCCGACCCTGCCCGAGACGTCGCGGCGCGTGGCGTGGCGGGCGCGGGTGTGCCTCCACAGGCAAGGTGTCTGCCCTCCGCGTCAACCCGCGGATCGGGCTGGTCGGAACCATGGATCCAGCCGACCCGTGCATCGAAGGAGCTGCCCATGGCCACGTCCGGCCCCCCGACGACCTCGTCGACTCGAACCGCGGCGCACCGTCGCCTCGGCGTCCTCGCCGTCGCATTCATGATCGTCGCCGCCTCGGCCCCGCTGACCGTCGTGGCCGGCGGCGTGACGAGCGCCTACTCGGTCACCCACGTGGACGGCATCCCGTTCGGGTACCTCGTGCTGGCTGCCGCACTGGCGGTCTTCGCCATCGGCTACGCCGCGATGAGCAGGTTCATCACCGACGCCGGCGCCTTCTACTCCTATGTGTCCCAGGGGATCGGGCGCCCGACCGGCGTCGGGGCCTCGGTGCTCGCGCTCATCGCGTACAACGCGATGCAGATCGGCATCTGGGGGATGCTGGGGTTCCAGGTCTCGTCGTTCCTCGAGTCCAAGCTCGGCTGGGGCGGGCCTTGGTGGCTGTGGGTGATCGTCGGCATCGTGATCGTCGGCGTCCTCGGCGTGAACCGCGTGGACCTGTCGGCGAAGGTGCTGGGCGTGCTGGTCGCGCTGGAGTTCCTCGTGGTCATCGTGTTCGACGTCGTCGCGTTCGCCAACCCGGCCGAGGGTTTCACGGCCGCGCCGATGACCCCCGGCAACCTGTTCGTTCCCGGCGTCGGCGCGGTGCTCGCTTTCGGCATCGCGGCGTTCATGGGCTTCGAGTCGGCCGCCATCTACGGCGAGGAGTCGAAGGACCCCAAGCGCACGATCCCGCGCGCGACGTTCCTCGCGGTCGGGGTCATCGGCGTGTTCTACGCGATCTCGTCGTGGGCGCTCGCCCTCGCCGTCGGCCCCTCGAAGATCACCGACCCGGCCGGCGTCTCGCCCGAGGAGGCCGGGCCGCCGCTGTTCTTCGACTTCGTCGCCGAGCACCTCGGCGTGATCTGGGTCGACCTCATGTCGGTCCTGTTCATCACGAGCCTGTTCGCCGCGCTCGTCAGCTTCCACAACGCGGTGTCGCGCTACGCCTTCTCGCTCGGCCGCGAGGGCGTGCTGCCGCGGCAGCTGGGCACCGTGCGCACCGCGAGCGGCGCACCGTGGGCGGGTTCGCTCGCGCAGTCCGCGCTGGCGCTCGTCGTGATCATCGGGTTCGCGATCGGCGAGTCCGGCTGGAACCCCGAGAGCGGCCCGTACCCCGTGCTGACCATCTTCACGTGGCTGACGAACCTGGGCGCCTTCGGCCTGGTGCTGCTGATGGTGCTGGTCTCGGCCGCCGTCATCGGGTTCTTCCGCCGCGACGCGCGCGATGTCGGCGCCGGCAGTCGCCTGATCGCCCCGATCGTCGCGCTCGTGTCACTCGGGTCCGTGTGGATCCTCATCCTCGTCAACTGGGACGTCCTGCTCGGTCAGACCGAGTCCACGCCCACGACGTTCATCCTGCCGGCGATCCTGCTGGTGCCCTCGATCGCGGCGGTGCTGTGGGCGTACTGGCTGCGCACGGCCAAGCCCGACGTCTACCGCCGGATCGGGCACGGTGCCGACGAGGCCGACGCGGCGCACCTCGGCGGCGAGGCCGTCGGGGGCTGACCCGCTCTTTCGCTCGCGTGCGGCGGGCTGAGCGCCCGCGGGGCAGTCCGCGCCCATTGCCGCAGCCGCCGTCGCGCGCCCCACGTGACCGCGGGTGCGGCAAGCGGAGGTTACGACCTGTGGCGCCGTGAGTCTTCGCGTTTCGTCCGGCCTTGGACGACGTCGTGCGCCGACGCGATCGTGAAGAGCATGTCCGAACAGGTTCACCTCGCCCTCGCCCTCGAGCGGGCGGGCTGGCATCCCGCCGCGTGGCGCGAGGCCTCCGCCCGAACGCACGAGCTGACATCGCCCCGCTACTGGCGCGAACTGCTGCGGACGGCCGATGACGCCGGGGTCGCGCTCGCGACGATCGAAGACGCCCTCGCGCTCCCCGACCGCTTCGAGTCCGCAGGCGCGCTTCGGCGCGATCGCGTGCGCGGCCGACTCGACGCGGTGCTCATCGCCTCGTTCGCCGCTGCGCTCACGCGCCGCATCGGCCTCGTGCCGACGGTGACCACAGCGCACCCCGAGCCGTTCCACGTCGCCACCGCGATCCAGACCCTCGACTTCGCAAGCCGCGGACGCGCGGGCGTGCGGTTGGTCGCGGGGGCCCCAGCGGCCGAGCGCGCCAACTTCGGGCGTCGCGCCACCGGGGTCGACGCGTTTCCCGCGTCGGGTCGCGTCGAGGACTCGCCCGAGATCCTCGCCGCGTTCCGCGAGGCGGGCGAGTTCGCCGAGGTCCTCTCGCGTCTGTGGGACTCGTGGCAGGACGACGCGATCATCCGGGATGCCGCGACCGGCCGCTTCCTCGACGCCGACCGCGTGCACAACATCGAGTTCGAGGGCGAGTTCTTCTCGATCACCGGCGCCTCGATCGTGCCGCGCTCGCCGCAGGGGCGTCCGCTCATCACGGTGCTCGCGCACCAGACCGTGCCCTACCGGCTCGCCGCCGAGCACGCCGACCTCGTGTTCGTCACACCGCACGACGACGCCGGGGTCGCCAGCATCCGTTCCGAACTGGATGCCGCCGCCCGCGACCTGCGCGACGGCCAGCGCCTGCGCGTGTTCGCCGACCTGCTCGTGCTCGTCGAAGACACTGCGCCCGCAGCCCGTGCTGCGGCGGAGCGTCTCGACGGGTGGGAAGGCGCGCCGCTCGCGTCCGACGCACGCATCGTCGTCGGCACGCCCCGAGACGTCGCCGACGCGGTGCTTCAGCTCGCCGCGGCGGGCGTCGACGGGGTGCGCCTGCGTCCGGCGCGCCAGCCCGCCGACGTCGTCGCCGTCGCCGAGCAGGTCGTGCCGCTGCTGCGCGCGGCCGGCGCGCTGCGCACCGACGACGGGTCGAGCTCGCTCCGCGATCGCCTCGACCTCGCCCGCCCCGAGAGCCGCTACGCCCGAGAGAAGGTCGCGCTGTGAGCCGTCCCGTCCGCCAGGTCCACCTCGCCGCGCACTTCCCGGGGGTCAACAGCACCACCGTCTGGACCGACCCGACGTCGGGCAGCCAGATCGACTTCTCTTCGTTCGAGCACTTCGCCGCGACGGCCGAGCGAGGCCTGTTCGACTACATCTTCCTCGCCGAGGGACTGCGACTGCGCGAGCACAAGGGCCGCATCCACGAGCTCGACGTGCTCGGCCGCCCCAACACGCTGTCGATCCTGGCCGCGCTCGCCGCGATCACCGAGCATGTGGGCCTGGTCGGCACGCTCAGCACGACGTTCAACGAGCCGTACGAGCTGGCCCGCCAGCTCGCCACCCTCGATCACCTCTCGGGCGGTCGCGCGGGCTGGAACGCCGTCACCAGCTCGGACGCCTTCCACGGCGCCAACTTCCGCCGCGGCGGCTACCTCGACCACGCCGACCGCTACGAGCGCGCGAGCGAGTTCGCGGCGCTCGCCAAAGAGCTGTGGGACTCGTGGCCCGAAGACGGCGTACGAGCGGATGCCGCCACCGGCGTCTTCACGGACGACGGCGTGCCCGCGCGCGTGCGCCACAGCGGCCCGCAGTTCGACGTGGACGCGCTGTTCGACGTGCCGCGCTGCCCGCAGGGACGACCCGTCATCGTGCAGGCCGGCGACTCGGCCGACGGACGCGGCTTCGGCGCCGAGCACGCCGAGGTGATCTTCTCGCTGCACACCGGCTTCGACGACGCCCGCGCGTTCTACGACGACGTGAAGGGGCGGCTCGCGGGGTGGGGGCGAGAGGAGGACTCGCTCAAGATCCTGCCGGCGGCGACCTTCGCGATCGGCGACACCGACGACGACGCGCGCGAGCGGGCCCGCGCGGTCGCGTTGCAGCAGGTGCGTCCCGAGGTCGCGCTCACCTATGTCGAGCAGGTGTGGGGCCGCGACCTCACCGGCTACGACCCGGACGGCCCGCTTCCCGACGTCGAGCCTGACACCGGTTCCGAGACGGCGCGCGGATGGGCGAACCGCCACGCGGCGGTGCGCAAGCGCATCGCGTCGCTGCGCGAGGTGTCCGAGCGCGAGGGGCTCAGCATCCGCGAGTCGGTCATCCGTCTCGTTGCGACCCCGACCTTCGTCGGCACGCCCGATCGCATCGCGGCCGAGATCGACCGGTACGTGCAGGAACGCGCGACCGACGGCTTCACCGTCGTCGGGCACCTCACACCGCACGGGCTCGACGAGTTCGCTGCGCGGGTCGTGCCGCTGCTGCAGGAGCGCGGCTCGTACCGCGAGACCTACGACGAGGGCGCGACTCTGCGCGACCTGCTGGGGCTGCCGGCCCCGCACCCCGCCTCGGCGCAGGCGCCCGCGCTCGCGACGCGATGACCGGCCGCGCGCGTCTGGTGGTCGTCGGCGCGGGCCCCCGCGCGGCGATGCTGCTCGAGCGCGTGCTCGCGCGAGCCGACGAGCACACGCGGCTCGACATCGACCTCGTCGACCCGCACCCGCCCGGCGCGG
Organism: Microbacterium sp. BWT-B31; assembly: GCF_041379855.1. NCBI lineage: Bacteria > Bacillati > Actinomycetota > Actinomycetes > Micrococcales > Microbacteriaceae > Microbacterium > Microbacterium sp. BWT-B31. Next base: position 120,815 of record NZ_JBFECU010000010.1, on the reverse strand, counting down.
GGCGCATCTGGCGGCACGCGCAGTCGCCCCTGCTGAAGCTCAACTCGATGACCCGCGACGTCACCGTGTTCACCGATGACAGCTGCACGATCGAGGGACCGGTGCGCCCGGGCCCGTCGCTGAACGAGTGGCTTCAGCAGTGGCGCGACGGGGGTCTGCCCGACGTCGCGCTCGACGAACTGTCGGCCGCCGAGGCGCGAGCGCTCGGCCCGGACGGGTTCCCCACGCGGCGCCTGCACAGCCACTACCTGGACTGGTTCTTCCGCCGCACGGTCGCCGCGGCGCCGAAGGGGGTCGCGATCCGCGTGCACGCCGACACGGTCACGTCGGTCCGTGCCGCCGAAGCCGGACCTCACACGGTCGTGCTCGCGACCGGCGGAGAGATCGTGACGGATGCCGTCGCCTACTGCGTCGGTCACACCGAGCGCGACCTCGACCCGGCCTCGGCAGCGCTCGCGGCAGCCGCGGCGAGCGCGGGGCTCGTGTACGTGCCGCCAGCGTTCACCGCCGACGTGGATCTTTCGGCGATCCCCGCCGCGGGCGACGTGATCGTGCGCGGCATGGGGCTTGCCGCGGTCGACCTGGTCGTGCTGCTCACGCAGGGGCGCGGCGGGCGGTTCGAGCGCGACGCCGACGGGTCGCTGCGCTACGTCGCGTCCGGCGGCGAGCCGCGCATCCACCTCGGCTCGCGCCGCGGCGTGCCGTATCGCTCGAAGGTGACCTCGATCCTGCAGGGCGATCCCGCGCAGCGCGAAGTGCTGACGCCGGAGGCGATCGCGGCACTGGTGCAGTCGCGGCATCCGATCGACTTCGAAAGCGAGGTCTGGCCGCTCATCGCCGCAGAGCTGCTGCACGGCCACTACCGCGAGCTGTTCACGGGGCACCCCGACCGGGTCTGGGCGACCTGGGACGAGTTCCGCGAGGTGCTGCGCGCACACACATGGGACGACCCCGCGCTGCGGGAGGCGATCGCCGCGGTCGTGCCCGACCCGCGCGACCGGTTCGACGTCGCCGCGTTCGACCGCCCGCTCGCGGGCATCCGCTTCATCGGCGCAGACGACGTGCACCGGCACGTGCGCGACCACATCGCCGACGACCTGCGGCTGCGCACGACGCAGGAGCACAGCGCAGCGCAGGGCGTGTTCACCGCGGCGCTGCTGTCGTTCCTCGCGCTGTCGCAGATCCCGGACGAGCGCTGGAACGCGCGGTCCCGCGCGCAGTCGCTGCCGATCCGCTGGCACACGTTCTTCAGCTACGTCGCCAGCGGTCCGCCGCCGCACCGGCTCGAAGAGCTCCTCGCCCTCGCCGACGCGGGGGTGGTGCGCTTCCTCGGCCCCGATGTCGCGGTGTCCGTCGGCGCGCGCGGGTTCGCGGCATCCAGCCCGCACGTGCCCGGCCAGACCGTGGCCACCTCCCTCGTCGACGCGTGGCTGCCCGCGGCCAACGCGGCGCTCAGCACCGACCCGGCGCTGCGCGAACTGGCGACGGTGCACGGCAGCGAGCTGCGGGTGACGGTCCTGCCCACGCCCTCTCCACGCGCCGCCGACGTGCGGGACGCAGCCACGGGGCGCGTGGGCCCAGCCGTGTACGACGGCTCGCTCGGGCGCGTGCGCGTCACCGCCGACGGTCGCCTCTGGCGCCCCGACGGCACGGCCCACGAGACGCTGTTCGCGATCGGCCCCTTCACATCGCTCACCGAGGCCGGAGCCTTCACGCGTCCGGCAGCGGACTCGCTGGCGCTGCGCCAGACCGACCTGGTCGCCGGCGCGATCGCCGCGCGGCTCGGCATCGCGGTCGTCGACACGGTCTGAGCGTCCCTGCCTCGAGCGTCCTGCCTCGAGCGAGACGCGGCCTCCCGCGCCGCGTCGCCATGCCCGCGCGCTCGCGTCGCGGCGGGCGCGCATCCGGCCGTGTGACGGCGTGTGACCTCCCGTGACCGGTCGTGTCCGCCGTTCACGCCGCATGACACGGCGGATCGCGCGGTCCCGCACGGCTCCGTCACGCTGAAGCCCGCAGGCCGGCACTCGCCGGCGCACCCGCCACAGCTTCTGGAGAGAAATGACAAGCCCCCGACCCCGACTCGCCGCGCTCGCGGCGATCGGCGCCGTCACGCTCGCGCTGAGCGCGTGCGCGACGGGCGCCGGCCAGTCCGCACCGACCGCCTCCGCCGAGGCAGAGCCCGTGAACGGCGGCAACCTCACCTTCGCGATCTCGGTCGACGGCCAGTGCATCGACCCCCAGCAGGTCGGCAACAACGACGCGATCGCGATCGCGCGCCAGACGGTCGCGTCGCTGACGATCCAGGACCCCTCCACAGGCGAGATCCTGCCGTGGCTCGCGTCGGAGTTCGAGGTGAACGACGACGCCACGAGCTTCACCTTCACGCTGCAGGACGGACCCACCTACGCCGACGGCGAGCCCATCGACGCGGCATCCGTCAAGACCAACTTCGAGGCGATCGTCGCGCTGGGCGCCAAGGCGACCCTCGGGTCGTCGTACCTCGCCGGTCTCGAGAGCATCGAGGTGGTCGACGAGCACACCGTCACCGTCAACTTCGCCCAGCCGAGCGCTCAGTTCCTGCAGGCGACCTCGACGTTCTCGCTCGGCCTCCTCTCTCCGGCCACAGCCGCCGTCAGCCAGGCAGACCGCTGCCTCGGCCACTACGTCGGGTCGGGCCCGTTCTCGGTCGAGAGCTACACCCCGAACGAGGGCGCGGTGCTCGCGCGCCGCGACGGCTACGAGTGGGGACCCTCGATCGCCGGTCACACCGGCGAGGCGTACCTCGACACCATCACGTACAAGGTGATCCCCGAGTCGGGCAACCGCACCGGCAGCCTCCAGTCCGGCCAGATCGACGCCACCGCAGGCATCGCCACCGCTGACGCCGTGCTCTTCGAGGGCGACGACTTCTGGTCGCTGAACCGCGCCAACCCCGGCTCGGTCTACAACCTCTACGCGAACCAGTCGACCGAGAAGCTCGCCGACCAGAACGTGCGCCTGGCGATTCAGAAGGGCATCGACCGCGAGCAGATCACCTCGACCCTGCTCGGCCCCGACGACCTCGCCGCCGTCTCGCCGCTGGCCTCTTCGACACCGTACTTCGCCGACCTCAGCGACGTGCTCGAGTACGACCCCGAGGGCGCCGCGAAGCTGCTCGACAAAGCCGGCTGGACCGAGGGCGACGACGGCATCCGCGAGAAGGACGGCCAGAAGCTGAGCTTCCACGTCACCTACTGGCAGTCGCCCAAGGAGGTGCTCGAACTCGTCCAGCAGCAGCTGCGCGAGATCGGCGTCGATCTGCAGCTGACCTTCGCGAGCATCGCCGATGTGACGGCCGCCAACGCCGACGGCACGTACGACTTCTCGTACGGCAACCTCACGCGCGCCGATCCCGACGTGCTGCGGACGGTCTTCTCGGTCAACGGCACCAATAACGCCACCAAGCGCACCGAGCCGGCCGAGGTCGACGAACTGCTCGACCGGCAGGCGGCCATCATCGACGCCACCGAGCGCCAGAAGGTCGTCGACGAAGCGGCGAAGCTGCTCATCACCGGCGGGTACTCGATCCCGATCTACCAGCTGTCGACGACCATCACGGCCGCCTCGAAGGTGCACGGGCTCACGTTCGAGGCATCCAGCCGCCTCGACTTCTACGACACCTGGATCGCCGAGTAAGGCACGGGGAGGGGAGCGGATCATGTGGTGGAGCTACATCGCCCGGTGGATCGGGCAGGGCGTGGTGGTGCTGTGGGCCGCCTACACGATCTCGTTCCTCATCCTGTACCTGCTGCCGGGTGACGCCGCGACGATGTTCGCCGGCGGCGGCGACCAGGAGGCCGTCGATCCCGAGCTCGTGGCGCGGCTGCGCAGCGAGCTCGGGCTCGACCGCCCGATCTGGGAGCAGTACGTCATCGCCCTCGGCAAGGCCGTGACGGGTCACTTCGGCACCTCGACGCAGACCGGGCGGCCGGCATCCGATCTGCTGCTCGAGGCGCTTCCGCCGACGCTCGCCCTCACGGCGTTCGCGTTCCTGCTCGCCGTCGTCTTCGGCGTCGCCCTGGCACTGGCCGCGTCGCTGGCGCGGGCCACGTGGCTGCGCAACGTGTTGTCGTCGCTGCCGCCGATCGGGGTCTCGATCCCGGTGTTCTGGATCGGTTTGCTGCTGCTGCAGGCGTTCTCGTTCCGGCTGCGGCTGTTCCCCTCGATGGGCAACGAGGGCTTCGAGAGCCTCGTACTGCCGGCGATCACCATCGCGATCCCGTCGGGGGCGTTCATCGCGCAGCTGCTCTCGCGGAGTCTTCGCTCGACGCTCGCGCAGCCGTACGTCGAGATCGTGCGCGCGAAGGGCGCGAGTGAGCGCCGCGTGCAGCTCGGCCACGCGTTCCGCAACGCCGTCATCCCATCGCTCACGATGGTCGGCGTGCTCGTCGGCGGCCTCCTCTCGGGCGCGGTGGTGACCGAGACGGTGTTCTCGCGCCTGGGGATCGGCCGGCTCGTGGTGACCGCCGTCAACTACCGCGACGTGCCCGTCGTGCAGATCGTGGTGGTCTTCGCCGCGCTCGTCTTCGTGGTCGCGAACCTTCTCGTCGACCTCGTCTACCCCCTCATCGACCGCCGCATCACGCTCGCCCGCACGGCGTTCGTCGCGGCCTGACAGGAGCAGCCATGACTGTAGAGAACGTGCTCTCCGCCCCGGTTCGCACCGCCCCGCCGCACGACCCGTTCACCGAGGAGTCCGTCGACCCCGGCAGTGACCCCGCGGGCGGATCGCACGCGGCCGCGCGTGACGAGAGGGCGGATGCCTCCACCCGCGCCCGCGCCGACGCGGACTCGCGGCGCTCCACCTGGCGGCCGGTCGTCGCGGTCCTGCGGCAGCCGACCCTCGCGGCGTCGATCCTCGTGCTGGCGCTCGTGACGCTGTGGGCGATCGCGCCGTCGTGGTTCACGTCGTGGGATCCGATCACGGGCGTCCCGCAGGACCGCCTGCTGGCACCCAGCGCCGAGCACCTCTTCGGCACCGACAACCTCGGCCGCGACGTGTACGCCCGCGTCGTGTACGGGTCGTCGACCTCGCTCACGGCGACCACCGTCGCGGTGCTGGTGGGTCTTGCCGTCGGGTCGCTGTTCGGCCTGCTCGCCGGATTCCTGCGCGGCTTCGTCGACGACGCGATCATGCGCGTCATGGACGTGCTGCTGGCGATCCCCAGCCTGCTGCTCTCGCTCGCACTCATCACCGCGCTCGGGTTCGGCACGCTCAACGTCGCGATCGCGGTCGGCCTTGCCAGCGTGGCATCGTTCTCTCGCGTCATGCGGGCCGAGGTGCTGCAGATCGCGACCGCCGTCTACGTCGAGGCCGCGCGCGTGTCGGGCGTGCGCTGGTACACGGTGCTGCGCCGTCACGTGCTGCCGAACGCGTCCGGGCCGGTCATCGCCCTGGCCGCGCTCGAGTTCGGCGTGATGGTGCTCGCGATCTCGTCGCTGTCGTTCCTCGGCTTCGGCGCACCGCCGCCCGCGCCCGAGTGGGGGTCCCTCGTGGCGGGAGGCCGCGACTACCTCGCCGTCGCATGGTGGCTGACGACCTTCCCAGGCCTGGTGATCGTCGCTGTCGTGCTGTCGGCCAACCGCATCTCGCGGTCCCTCGAACGCGACGGGGGTCTTCGATGACCGCGCTGCTGGAGGTCTCGGGCCTGTCGGTGTCGTACACGCTGGACGGCACCGCCCGGCCGGCCGTGCGCGACGTGAGCTTCTCGGTCGACCGCGGCGAGGTCGTCGCGATCGTCGGCGAGTCCGGGTCGGGCAAGAGCACCACCGCGCACGCCGTCATCCACCTGCTCGCCGCGAACGCCCAGGTCGACGCCGGCACGATCCGCTTCGATGGCGAGGAGCTCACCGGGCTCTCGCGCAAGGCGTGGCGCGAGGTGCGCGGGCGCCGCATCGGGCTGATCCCGCAGGACCCGACCACGAGCCTCAACCCGGTCAAGCGCGTCGGGCGACAGGTGGCCGAGCCGCTGGTGATCCACGGGCTCGCGACCAGGCGCAGCGCCGACGCGCAGGCCGAGGAGCTGCTGCGCCTGGCCGGCATCGGCGAGCCCGAGGCGCGGGCGCGCCAGTTCCCGCACCAGTTCTCGGGCGGCATGAAGCAGCGCGCGCTCATCGCGACCGCCCTCGCCGCCGAGCCGCAGCTCGTGATCGCCGACGAGCCCACCAGCGCCCTCGACGTGACCGTGCAGAAGCAGATCCTCGACCACATCGACCGGCTCGCCGCGACCCTCGGCACAGCGGTGCTGCTCATCACGCACGACCTGGGCGTGGCCGCCGACCGCGCCGACCGCATCATCGTGATGCAGCACGGCGAGATCGTCGAGACCGGGCCTGCGCGCGAGGTGCTCGACAGCCCGCGGCACGCGTACACGCGGCAGCTCCTCGCCGCCGCGCCGGGGCTGCGGGCGGGCACGGCACGCGTTGCCGAGCGGCCGGTTCGTGCGATTCCGGATGCCTCGACCCCGCCCCTCCTCGAGGTGACGGGTCTGCGCAAGGAGTTCGCGCTCCCCGGCCGTGGCAAGCTCATCGCGGTCGACGACGTGTCGTTTCGCATCGACCGCGGAGAGACGCTCGCGATCGTGGGCGAGTCGGGGTCGGGCAAGAGCACCACCGCGCGGCTCGCGCTGCGGCTCGAGAAGCCGACGGCAGGCGGCATCCGCTTCGACGGCATCGATGTCGTCGCCGCGGGTCGTGAGCAGCTGCGCTCGCTGCGCCGGCGGTTCCAGCTGGTGTACCAGAGCCCGTTCGCATCGCTCGACCCGCGGTTCACGATCGGCGACGTCATCGACGAGCCGCTGCGCGCCTTCGGCGTCGACAAGACGGAGCGGGCGCGGCGCGTGCGAGAGCTCGTCGACCAGGTCGCCCTCCCCGCAGGCACCGCGTCGCGGCGACCGGCCGAGCTCTCGGGCGGCCAGCGGCAGCGCGTGGCGATCGCCCGCGCCCTGGCGCTGCACCCGGAGCTGGTGGTGCTCGACGAGGCGGTGTCGGCGCTCGACGTGTCGGTGCAGGCGCAGATCCTCGACCTGCTCGCGCGTGTGCAGCGCGACGTGGGGGTGTCGTACCTGTTCATCAGCCACGATCTGGCCGTCGTCCGCGAGATCTCGGACCGCGTCGCCGTGATGCAGAGCGGGCGCATCGTCGAGCAGGGCGCGACATCCCACGTGCTCGGCGCGCCGCGCGAGGAGTACACACGCCGGCTCATCGAGGCGATTCCGGGCGCGGCGCTCGCGACGCACGCCTGAGCCGTCGACCGATCCATCTACAGAGGAGGACCAATGACCACCACGCTCAACACCGACCTCGACCGCGCCCGCTTCGGGAGCGAATGGGAGCAGTGGCATCGCGCTCACGAGACGCGCCGCGCGGACCCGCTCGGATTCCTCGCCATCACGGGCCTGCACTGGCTCGGAACAGACCCTGTCGCGCTGCCCGACGCTCCCGGCGTCTGGGCGCTCGGGGCCGACGGCGTGACGGTCGACCTGGCCGCCGGTGAGCAGCTCACGCTCGACGGCGAGGTCATCACCGGGCGCCACGCGTTCGGCGTGATCCCGGAGCGCGCGAGCGTCTCGCCGTCTTTCACGAACGGCGACGTCGCGGGGGCGGTCGAGATCGCCCGGCGCGGCGGGCACACGATCCTGCGCCCGCGTCGCTCGGACCACCCGTTCCTGGCGGAGTACCCCGGCACCCCGACGTACGTGCCGAACCCCCGCTGGCGGGTCGCTGCGCGCGTGCGCCCCTTCGACGAGCCCCGGCCGACCGAGGTCGGCGCCGCGGTCGACGGGCTCACCCACGTGTACGACGCGCCCGGCGTGCTGGAGTTCGCGTGGCGCGGCGAGGCGTTCGCGCTGACGGCGTTCGAAGGCAAGGTCCCGGGAGGCCTGCTGGTGCTCTTCACGGATGCCACGAGCGGCCTGACCACATACGCGGCGAACCGGTCCGTCACAGTCGACGCGCCCGACGAGGACGGCTGGACGACGCTCGACTTCAACCGCGCCGTGAACCTGCCCTGCGCCTACACGGACTTCGCCACGTGCCCGCTGCCTCCCGAGGGCAACCGTCTGCCGGTGGGCGTCGAGGCCGGCGAGAAGACGCCGCAGTCGCGCGTGCATGCCGACGCGGGACTCGTGGCGCCGGGGGTGTCGGCGTGAGGTTCCAGCTGCTCGACATCGTGCCGTACCGCGCCGACCCGATCACCGGGCGCCAGGTCTCGCCCGCCGGCCGCTTCGACGAGACGCTGCAGCAGGCGGTGCGTGCCGAAGAGCTGGGACTGGATGCCGTCGCCGTCGGCGAGCGCCACGCGGGGCAGTTCATCTCGTCGTCGCCGACGGTGCTGCTCGGTGCGATCGCGGCGCGGACGCGCAGCATCCGTCTCAACTCGGGCGTCACCGTGCTGTCGGTGCTGGACCCGGTGCGCGTGGCCGAGGACTTCGGTCGCCGCGCGCGTGAACTGGCGGCGGCATGAGGCCGGCCGCTCGATGAGAGCCTCCAGCGCGGGCCTTGCGCGCGGATCCCGCGCGCGGCCCGCGCTCTGGGCCTGTCTCGCGGCCGGCTTCGCGACGCTGTCCGACGCGACCGTCTGGTCGCCGGGGCCTCGTGGCGGCGAGTGCTCACCCATCCGGTGACCGGCGTGCGACTGGTCCACGACCGAGAGAGTTCCCGTGTGCACCCCCGCACCCGCTTCGGACGTGACCGGCGGCGCGCCACCGGCGGATGGTCAGGACTGCCGGGCCGTCAGGGCGTCACCCCGGCCGCTGCCAGTCGTGCCCGCACGACCGGGAGCGGGATCTCGTACGCGACGTTGCCGTCCGCATGCGCCTGGGTCGTCGCGGCGAGGATGGAGTTCACGAGGGCCTCTTCGACGGCATCCATCGTCGCGTGGAACAGCGGCGAGAGGCCCGAATCGTCGGGCACGGCACCGGTTCCCACCGAGAAGGCGATCGCGTAGTCGCCGCTGCCCTGCGCGAAGTCCGACCCGACGCCGCGCAGCGCGAACACCGCCCGGCGTGCGCATCGCGCGAGCTGGCGCGCGTCCAGCGGTGCGTCCGTGGCGACGACGATCATGCACGAGTTGCCCGCGGTGGCGGCATCCGGACCAGGGACCAGGTCGTGCGCAGGCATCGCGACACCCGCGATCGTCAGCGTGCCACTGAAATTCGACTGCACGAGAGCCCCGACCGTGTGCCGCTCGTCGCCCACGGGCACCGAACGCGAGGACGTGCCGATGCCGCCCTTGAACCCGAGCGCCACGGTGCCGGCTCCCGCGCCGACGCTTCCCTCGTCGACGGCACCCGTCGCGGAGGCGGCCAGCGCCGCTTCGACGTGCGTCTCCCCCAGAGGGCGGGAGCGGATGTCCGACAGGAAGCCGTCGTTCGTCTCGCCGACGACGGGGTTGAGGGTCGTCGTCGCCTCGTATCCGGGTCGCGCGAGCATGTGACCGAGCAGCGCATCGGCGACACGGTACACCGACAGCGTGCTGGTCAGCAGGATCGGCGTCTCGATCATGCCGAGCTCTTGGAGCTGGGTCGCGCCGACGAGTTTGCCGAACCCGTTGCCGACGGCCAGCCCGGCGGGCAGCCATCGTCGATTCGCACCGAGTCCCGTCGGGACGACGGCTGTGACACCGGTGTGCAGCCGGTCGGTGTGGACCGTCGAGTGGCCGACATGGATCCCGGGAACATCGGTGATCGCGTTGTGCGCCCCGCGCGGGAAGGCCCCGGGACCGACGCCGAGATCGGCCAGGCGTGCACGGGATGCGCCGGCAGTCATCGGTCCTCCGCGCCGTCGACACCGAACGCCGCCGCGCCGTCGACGTATGTCGCCACCGGACGGATGTCGCCGAGCTCGGCAGGCGGAACGCGGAAGGGATCACGGTCGAGCGCGACGAAGTCGGCGAGCTGTCCGACGGCGAGGCGTCCGACGCGGTGCCCGAGCCCGGCGGCGAAAGCGGGCGCGGCGGTGTACGCGACGAGCGCCTCTTCGACGCCGAGAGGACGGATGCCGGGCTCTCGGCCGACCGGCGAGTCCACGGTGCCGCGCGTCACGGCGTCGCGCACACCGCGCAGCGGCGCCGACGGCTCCACCGGCGCGTCCGATCCGAACGCGACCACTGCGCCCGCGTCGCGCAGAGCCGCCCACGCGTAGCTTGCGAGATCGTGGCCGTGCAGCATCCGCGCCACCAGCGGGACGTCCGTGCCCCAGTGCGTGGGCTGCTGCGAGGCGATCACCCCGAGCCGGGCGAACCGTGCCACGTCGGTCGGGGCGAGGTGCTGCGCATGCTCGACGCGCAGCCGCAGGCCCGCCCGTGTCGAGGCGGAGTGCGCGCGCTCGTAGGCATCGAGCACCGCCGCGTTGGCCCGATCGCCGATCGCATGGGTCGCCACCGCGATGCCGGCGCCCACCGCGAGGCTGATCAGCCGGTCCAGCTCATCGGGGTCGATCACCTCGATGCCGTGGTTGCCGGGCTCGTCGGTGAAGTCCTGCGCCATGTGGGCGGTATGCGATCCGAGCGCACCGTCCGCGAAGAGCTTCACCGGACCGTTCGAGAACCACACGTCTCCGGCGCCGGTGCGGCGCCCGGTCGCGATCGCCTCTGTCAGCGCATGGGCCGGCGTGCCCTTGTGCACGCGCAGGCGCAGGCCGCCGGCATCCTTCAGGCGAAGGTATGCGTCTCGCGCGTCTTCGCCGTCGAAGTCGGTCACGTGGGTGACGCCCTCCGAAAGCAGCCGCCGGTGGGCGCGCTCCAGCAGCGCGACGAGGTCGATCGAGCTCTCGCGCTCCGCCTGAGCAGCGACCGTATCGGCGGCGGTCTCGCGCAGCATCCCGGTGGGCATGCCGTCGGCATCGCGGTCGATGCGCCCGCCGATCGGATCGGGGGTGGATGCGTCGATGCCGGCCCGCCGCAGCGCCTCGGTGTTGACCCACACCGAGTGGCCGTCGACGCTCGACAGGCAGACGGGGCGATCCGGAGCGAGGGCGTCGAGGGCGTACCGCGACGGAGCGCCGTCCGGCCAGCTGTTGGCGTCCCAGCGACCGCCGGTCACCCATCCGTCGCCCGGCCGATCGTGCAGGTGCGCGCCGACGCCGGCGAGCGCGGCCTCGAGCGTGCGGGCTTCGCGCACGTCCAGTTCGTCGAGGCTGCGGGCCAGGCTCGCGGTGTGGATGTGGGCGTCGTGGAATCCGGCGGTCACCGCCCCGCCCGGCAGATCGCAGACCGGCGTGCCGGGCGGGACCTGCCCGGCGACGGCGTCGTCGTCGCCGATCGCCGCGATCACCCCGTCGACGACCAGCATCGCCTCGGCGGTGCCTCCCTTCCCGTCGAGGAGGTGGATCGCCGGGTGGCGGTACAGGGTCGTGACCATCGGGACTCCTGGGATCGGATTGCGCGGTCGGGCGGGGCTGAGGTCAGTCCAGCACAGCCCGGTGGTGGTCGGTGGCGCGAGAGGTCTCCCCGCGCGGCTTGCGGCCGTCGGCACCGGCCGGCTGGACGCTGAACTCCTGGACGAGGGGGGTGTGGAGGCCCACCAGCACGACGTCGCACACCAGCGAGCCGCGCTCGCAGGGCACCGTCCATCGGAGCGTCGAGCGGTCGGCTGCCGCCACGACGCGGGTGGCGAAGGGCGCGGCATCGTCGCGCACCGGCCCCACCTCGGCGAGCGCGTCGGCGAGCCGGCGCTCCCGCACGGGCTCGGGCACGTCGCGCAGCACGTTGCGGGCGAGCAGGGCGGATGCCTCCGACAAGGGCCGCCCCTCGGCGATGAGCGCGTCGATCCTGCGTGCGGCCGCCACCGTCTGCGGCCACGGCCGGACGATCGCGGCCGGCGCGTCGAGCCGCGTGAGGACGCCGGTCAGGATGTCGGCGGCCACCGCCCCCGCGCCGAAGGCGTCGGAGTTGCCGAACGCGATGACGCCCAGTCCTGTCGGGGCGTGCCAGCGCATGTGCGACGAGAACCCGGGGAGCCCTCCCGCGTGCTGCACGATGCGCCCGAATCGGCGGTCGTGCTCGACGACGAGCCCGTATCCGTAGCCGGCGCCGTCCAGCTCGCGTCCTTCGGAGGCGCCAGCCCCGGTCGGGATCAGCGTGCGGACGGTCTGCAGCTCGCGCCGGGACGACGCGCGCAGCACCTCGTCGGCCCCGGACTCATGCCCCGCGCGCGGGCCCTCGTCGAACGCGCACCCCAGGAAGTGCATCCACGCCGCGACATCGGCCACGGTGCTGAAGAGGCTGCCGATGCACGCCAGCGCCCCCGAACCGACGTAGGGCTCGGGGGTGAACGTGTCGCCGTCATCGAAGGTGCGGAACCCTCGCGCGAGATCCGCACCCCGCGGGTACAGCTCGGCCGCGGCGCGGGTGTCGTGCAGGCCCAGCGGATCGAGCATCCGCTCGCGGATGACATCTTCGACCGGGCGGCCGGTGACGGTCTCGATCGCGCGGCCAATCAGCGAGATGCCCAGGTTCGAGTAGTGGTACTCGGTGGCCGGCCGCGCAGCGAGCGTCAGCCCGGCGGCGACGAGCCCGGCCATCTCCGTGCGGTCCGAGCCGAGATGCTCGTCGCCCCACGGGTTGTCTTCGGCGAGGCCGCCGCGGTTAGACAGCAGCAGGTCGAGGCTGAGGTCGACCCGCTCGTCCCCGAAACGGGCGGCGGCCAGTTCGGGGACGTAGTCCGTCGCCGGCGCATGCAGGTCGAGCAGGCCCTCGTCGCGCAGCGACAAGGCGGTCGCGGCGAGGAAGCTCTTCGACATCGATGCGATGCGGAACACGGTGCCCGGCCGCGTCCTGTCGCCGTCGCGGCGTGGCTCGCCGTGCGCGGCGACCGTGATGATCTCGCCGCGGTGGACGACGGCGGCGACGGATGCCGGCGCCCGCCGCACGGTTGCCGTGTCCAGGCGTGCGGACACCGCGTCGCGGGCGTGATCCGCGAGAAGGCCGAGGTCGTTCACGCGCCGTTTCGCTCCGCCGCGTACGACCGGACGTGGGCCGCGAACCCCGCCACCAGCGCGCGGCTGGCTCTGGCGTTGTCGGCGTCGACGCGCCGCGCCTCGGCCACGAGTTCGGCGACCGGACGATCACCCGGCGCCGGAGTCGTCGGCTCCTCCCAGCGTGTCAGGTCTTCGGCGCCCACCTCGGGGTGGAACTGGACGCCGTAGACGCGCCTGCCGAGCCGGAACGCCTGGTTGGCGACGGCCGCGCTCGAGGCCAGCAGGACGGCGTCAGCCGGAAGCTCGGTGATCATGTCCTGGTGATTCTCGATCATCGGCGCGGTGTCGCCGAAACCGGTGACGAGAGGATCGTCACGGCCCGCCTCGGCGGGCGAGATCATGGTCGCCCCGCGCTCCTTCGGCCCGAACTCGGCCCGCACCTCGCCGCCCGCGACGTGGGCCAGCAACTGGCCGCCCAGACAGATCCCCAGCGTCGGAAAGTCCGCGTCGATGGCCGCTCGGGCGAGGGCGCGCTCCTGCGCCAGCCACGGCGCCTTCTCATCGTCATCGGGCATCAGTCCGCCGCCGAGCAAGACCAGCCCGGCGTATCCGTCGAGGCTCCCGGGCAGACCGTCCGAGCCCAGCACTGCGTCGACCGCGATGCCGTCGGCCTCCAGCCAGTCGCTGAGCCGCCGCGGCGCCGACGCCGCTGCGTTGACGACGACCAGCACTCGCGGCCGCTGCGCCGCTTCGGCGACCGCGCGCGCTGCGGCATCCGTCGCCGGTGTCAGCGCTGCCGCACGTGGCGGGGCCGCCGTCCCCGCCAGGAACGCGAGATGGTCCGCGTCGGATGCCTCCAGCACGCGCAGCACGTTGCGGTGCGCGACGGCTTCGAGATCGTCCTCGGACCACCCCCGACGACGCAGCTCGTCGAGCAGGTCCTGATAGTGCGAGACGTCCTCGAGGCCGTCGGGCATGGCGTCGGTGCCGTCGTAGTCGGCGCCGAGACCGACCGCGTGAACGCCCGCGACCTCGCGCACGTGATCGAGGTGATCGGCGAGGTCCGCGATGCCGACCGGGGGTGCGTCGCCGCGCTCGCCGCCCAGCACCCAGGCATGACGGGCGGGGGAGAGGAACGACGGGACGAAGGCCACCATGACGACGCCGCCCTGGGCGCCGATCGCCCGCAGCACGTCGTCAGGCACGTTGCGCGGATGGTCGCACAGCGCTGCGGCGGCCGAATGGCTCACGATGACCGGCCGGATGCTGGTCCGCAGCGCATCGCGCATGGTCGCTGGCGAGACGTGCGCGAGGTCGACCAGGACGCCGACGCGGTTCAGCTCGCGCACGACCTCGTGACCGAACTCGGTCAGCCCGCCGTGGCGTGCCTCGTCGGTGGCGGAGTCGGCCCAGTCCGTGGTGCGTGACCAGGTCAGCGTGAGGTAACGCGCACCGAGGCGCGCGTACTGGCGCAGCACGGCCAGCGAACCGCCCAGCTGCGCGCCGCCCTCGACGCCGATCAGCGAGGCGATGCGCCCTGCGCCGATCGCGGAGCGGGCGTCCGCCGCGGTGCGGGCGAACTGCAGCCGGTCGGGGTAGGCGTCGATCAGCCGGTGGACGAAGTCGATCTGTTCGAGCGTCGCCGTCACCTGCTCTGCTCCGGCGAGCGCCGGGTCGACCCACACCGACCAGAACTGACCGCCGACACCGCCGGCGGTCAGGCGCGGCAGGTCGGTGTGCAGACCGGGGACGAGGCCATCGAGCCCGGCCGTGCCGTAGCCGAACCTCTCGCGGCGCTCCCAGGCGAGATCGTTGTGACCGTCGATGACGGGGATCATTGTTGCTAGGCCTTCCGTGCGTCGAGTGCCTCGTTGAGTGAAGCGGTGACCTCCGCGTCGACGACGACGGCGGCGCCATCGAGCGAGCGCACCGGGGCGGCGCCGCGCGTGCTCGAGCACAGCCAGACGGCGTCGGCGTCGCGAAGCTCCGCGACGTCGACCCGACGGGTCGCCACCGCCTCGCCCCAGCCTGTCAGCGCCGCGAACACGTCCGCCTGCGTCGTGCCGGGCAGCAGCCCGAGATCCGTGGGCGGGGTCACATAGACGCCGTCCACGCGGGCCACGACGGTGGAGTGCGGTCCCTCGAGCACGAACCCGTCGATGCTCGTGAAGATGACGTCGTGGGCACCGCGTCGCCGGGCCTCGCGCAGCGCCGCCATGTTGACCGCGTACGACAGCGTCTTGGCGCCCTGCAGCAGCCACGGCGAAGTCTGGGCGACATCGTGCCGGTACCCGCGGTCCAGCAGCACCACGTCGAGCTCAGGTGCGCCGTCGCCGGCGCGGGTGTCGGGTGCGAACCCGAGCGCCCACCCCGTCGCGGAGGCGGTATTGGCTTCATCGCCGCGCGACAGCACGAACTTCACCGCACCGCGCGGGGTGTGCCGGCGCAGTTCCTCGGCCGCCGCCAGCACGGCCCCGCGCCACAGCTCCCGTCGCGGCGCCGGCAGATCCAGCATCGCTGCCGAGCGCTCGAACCGGTCCAGGTGCGGCTCCAGAGCCTGCGGCACGCCGTCGACGACGACCACCGTCTCGAAGATGCCGTCGCCGCGCGTCGCGGACAGATCGGTGGCCGTCAGCAGGGCCTTCCGCGGGTCGACGCGCGTGAGCGCGGCGGCGGGCTCGGCATCCGTGCCCAGGTCGAGACGATGCAGGGTCAGAGGGTGCACGAGGGCCTTCCAGGTCAGACGGCCGCAGCCGTGAGGTCGAGGGTGCGGGAGGTATTCTGCAGCACCCAGTCCACGTCGACCTCATATCCGAGGCCGGGTGCGGTCGGGACCTGCACGATCCCGCCGTGCGCGGTCACCGCGGGCACGATGACGTCGCGTGCGTAGTACTTGTCGGAGCCGGAGACGTCCGAGGGCAACGTGAAGCCCGGCAGCGACGAGATGGCGACATTGGCCGCCCGGCCCACCCCGAACTCGTGCATCCCGCCGCACCACACCGGCACGCCCGCGTCCCGCGCGATGTCGTGCGCGCGGCGCGCGGCGGTCAGGCCGCCCATGCGCGACACCTTGATGTTCAGAACGCGCCCGGCATCGAGTGTGAGCATGGTGCGCAGGTCGGCGACGTCGACGATCGACTCGTCGAGGCAGATCGGCGTGTCGAGCTGCGCCTGCAGACGAGCGTGGGCGACGAAGTCGCGAGGGGCGTAGGGCTGCTCGATCATCGTCAGGTCATATGCGTCCAGTGCGCGCAGCACCGCGGTGGACTCGGCCGAGTCGGCATAGGCGCCGTTCGCGTCGACGTGGACGTCGAGGCCGGGATGCGCCGCACGCACCGCCCGCACGGGTTCGATGTCCCACCCTGGGGCGATCTTGAGCTTCACCCGCGCGTAGCCTGCCTGCACCTGGCGCGTGACCTGATCGAGCAGTTCGTCCAGGGTGGACTCGATCCCGAGTGAGACGCCCGCGACGACCTCGGTGCGCGTGCCGCCGAGATCGGCGGCGAGCGGGATGCCCGCCGCCCGCGCGTGAAGATCCCATCCGGCGATCGAGAAGCCCGCTTTGGCGAATTCGTGGCCGCGGATGCGTCGCCATCCCGCTTCGAGGTCCTGGGGTGCCTCCCACGAGGTGCTCAGTGCCGCCGGCACGAGGTATCGCTCCGCGATCGTCCAAGCCGTCGCCGTCGTCTCGGGGCCGTAGTAAGGGTCCGCCGGCGAGGCGATCTCGCCCCAGCCCACGATCCCGTCCGTGTCGGTGGCCTCGACGAGCAGGTGAGTGAGGCCGGTCTTGCGGTGCGAGCTGGTCACGAACCCGTGGACCAGCGGGAGGCTCACCTCGAAAAGGCGCACCCGGTCGATCCTCATTCGCGGTCCTCCTTGTCGGAATCGGGGCGGTAAAGGTGCAGGTCCGCAGCGAGTTCATCGCGCACGGTGAGGCGCCGGCGCGCCCCCTTGGCGCTGGCTGTCGTGAGCGTGCTGAGCAGGTGGCAGGCCGCGGCGACCGCGGTGGGGGAGTCCGCGTACGACGCGGAGTGGGTGTGCACGTGGATGAGCGCCGTGGCGATGTCGGTGAGCGGCGCGTCGGCGCTGTCGGTGATGAGCACGATCTGCCCGCCAGCCTTGTGGAACAGCTCGCCGAAGCGCACCGTCTCTTCGCGGTAGCGACGCATCGTGAACGCGACGAGCACGTCGGATGCGCGGACGTCGGTGAGCACGGTGAGAGGAGTCAGCGCCCGCCCGTCCACCAGGAAGACGTTCGACAGCGTGGCCGACAGGTCGGCGCCGAGCAGCTCCGCGTACGCGGCGGCCTTTCCGCGTCCGCTGATGTAGCGTCGCCGGGCTCCGAGGAGGAGGGCGGCGGCCCGAGGCACGTCGCCGCTTCGGCTGAGCTCTTCGAAGGTGAGGGCGAGGGCGCGGGTCTCGGCCTCGATCACGCGCGCCTGCAGCGCCTCCGCTGAGATGTTCGTGCGGAACCGATCGCCGAACCGCTCACCCGGCGAGACCAGCGTGCGATCGTGCTCGCTGTCGTCGAAGTCGTCGATCGTCGTCATCGCGCTTGCTCCCCTCCGAGGCGTTCAACTGCCAGGTACGCGGCCGTGGTGGCGTTGATTCTCGTGCATGCCACGAGGACGCTGCGCTCTGTGACGAACATTGTCAGAGAGTCCCGCAGTCGGGCCCGGAGTGCGGCGACGTCGGTGCGCCCGGCGGGATCGACCGGACTCCCCGGCCTCGTGGACGGAACAGCGAGCCATGCGGCGCGGCGCACGGTGCCATCCGCTGCGGCGACGGTGCCGCGCGTCACGCGACCCCAGTCCGTCGGGCCGAGAAGCGGCGGCGCCACGCGGCGCAGGTCCTCATACGGGTCGGTCTCGCGATCCAGCGCCCATTCGACGACGACGCGATCGGTCCCGGGGCGATCGTAGTAGTCCGGGACGAACCCGATCCCCTCCGCGCCGAGCGACGTGAAGTTGAAGTGCGCGTTGCGCGCGAGGATCGGATCGAAGGTCCAGCGCATCGTGCGGTGCCCCCAGCCGAGAGCGACGCGGCGCTGGTGCTCCTTGATGAGCCGGCCCACCCCTTCGCCCTGGTGCGCCGCGTCGACGACCGCGGCCTGCGAGTAGTGGAACTCGTCGCCGTTCGCATCGCGTCCGATGAAGCCGTAGGCGAAGCCGATCAGATCGTCCTGCGAGGTGAAGACTCCGACTGCCGAGCCGCCGTTGCGCGCGAGGGCGCTGAGAAGGTTGGGGTTCAGCGAGAACTCCGGTCGGTCGTACCCGAACACCCGTGTGTACAGGGCTGCCGCGGCGCGGAACTGCTCGCCCGAGCGCAGCGTCTCCACACGGAACGACGAAGTGAGGGGATGGGGCACGTTACGTTTCCTATGTTTCAACGCTGGGAACCTGAAATGCGAAGTTATCGCAGTCATTGAATCAGATCAAGGGACAGATATGATTCGTAAGACAGATCCTTGGGGGAACAGATGACCGACATTCCCAACGGTGAGCCGGCTCCCGCCCTGGAGCGGTTGGAGCAGCTGATCCGCATCGAGTCGCCTTCGCGCGACACGCAGGCCAGCCGGCGGATGGCGGACCTTCTCGCCGAGTGGTGGCAGGCCGCGGGCGCGACGGTGCGATTCGAAGAGACGGATGCCGGGACCAGCCTCGTCGCCGAAGCAGACGGCGTCGGCGATCCTCTGCTGCTGGTGGGGCACTCCGACACCGTGTGGCCGCGCGGGGCGATCGACACGGACGTGCCGTGGTCTGTCGAGGGGGACACCGTGCGCGGCCCCGGCGTCTACGACATGAAGGGCGGGCTGCTGGTCATGGTGGCGGCGTTCGAGCGGCTGCGCCATCGGCGGCATCGGAGTCTGCGCGTCGTGGTGGTCTGCGATGAAGAGGTGGGCTCGCCCTCGACGCAAGCGCTGATGCGCCGGTGCGCGACGGGGGTCTCGGGCGCGATCGGCTTCGAGTCGCCGCATCCCGACGGCGCCTTGAAGGTGGGTCGGCGCGGCAGCACCCGGGCGCGGGTGAGCGTCCGCGGACGCGCGTCGCACGCCGCCCTCGACCCCGGCAGCGGCATCTCGGCGATCGATGAGCTCGTCGACCAGCTGATGGCCGTTCGACGCATCGTCGCGGACCCCGAGCTGCCGTCCGAGGTGCTGTGCAATGTGGGCACGATAGGCGGCGGGGGGCGTGCCAACGTGGTTCCGGCCGACGCGCACGCCGAGATCGGAATGCGATTTCAGGATGCCGCCGCCGAAGGCCGCGTGCGGGAGGCGCTCGATTCGCTCGTGCCCGTGCGCCCTGGCGCGCGCGTCGAGACCTCGATCCTCAGCAGCCGGCCGGCGTGGAGCCCGTCGGACGCCGATCGCGGCCTCGTCCGGGCCATCGCGTCGGCCGCAGGGCGCATCGGGCAACGGGTGGTCGGCCGCCCGGCCAGCGGTGCCGGCGACACGAATCTGCTCGGCAGTCTCGGCATTCCCACCGTCGATGGTTTCGGTCCTCGTGGCGGGGGAGCCCACGCGGTCACCGAGCACGTGTCCCTGACGTCGCTGGCGGAGCGCGTCGATCTGCTCGAGGCGTTCCTGGCCGACGTGCCGTAGGGGTGCGCCCCGCCGCCGAACCCCGGTGCTGGTCACCATGCCGCGGTCGCGCTGGGGGGCGGCAGCCGGTGGCCGTGCGGCGTGATCAGGTACACCGTCCGTCGGCTGTGGGACCATGCCATGTCGAATGCCGCGCGCGGATAGGTGCGCAATCCGGCCGCGCCTCCGGGATTGGCCGGATCCGCCGCGAGCACGTCGCCGCGCCGGTCGAAGCCGCGTATGACGAGCAGGTGCCCCGCCGTGGCGTAGTCCGCGCCGGGCAGCTCGCCCGCGCCGAACGAGATCGAGGCGATGAGCGGGATGCCCGATCCCGTCAGCACGGCGGCGTCATGAAGCGACGACAGCCGTGTCACGACGGCGTCCAGGCCCAGTTCGCCCGCGACCGCCGCGTTGAACGACCAGTTGCCGGTGCCGTCGAAGGACGAGTCGTACACGGCGCGCGCGACCCAGGGCACGCGCGCGTCGGCGCCGTCGGGCACGTCTGCGGACGCCGCGTCGGGGATGCGCGCGCCCAGCGTCGAGGCCACCATCGTCAGCGCGGTCGGCGAGCACCACGAGGGACCGCCGCCGCCGAGGTCGTCACGCGCCGGATACGCGCGCTGCGAGAGCGGCTGCACCGCCACGGCGGTGTTCGTGCCCTCGCCGTCCTCTGCGGGGTCTGGAGCCGCGCCGGGTGCGCTGAAGCTCACCGCCGCCAGGCGCAGCGGATGAGCGGATGCCGTGGCGTCGCCGGCCAGCGTGATGCGCAGTTGGACGCCATCCCATCGCCCTCCCGCCCGGGTCGTGAGGATATCGGTGTCGACGATGGGTTCGTGAGTCGCGTGATCGGCCGGATCGGGGGAGGCGGGACTGCGGCGATCGCCCGGCGGACCCCACCACGCCAACTCTTGCCAGGGGTGCCAGTCGCCATCGACGGCGCGCGCGCGGATCTCGATCCGTGCGGGGATGCCGGGCTCGAGGTTCCACGACGCGATGGCCTCGTCCGGGCACGTACCCAGGGGGAGGCGGGCCTCCAGCGCACCAGACGTCCACTGTCGACCCGTCCATCCCGACGTCGTGTCGGCGCGCACGAGTCGCGTGTGCCAGGCCGGAGCGCCGGCGGGCGAGTCGGCCGGCGATGGTGCATGCACGCGGCGTCTCCTTCACGATGATCCGGTACGGATCCTCTCTCATCGGGCAGTGATCGTCAAGGTTCGCCGTTGTGCGCATAATGATCACGAATCAGTGCAGCGGAGCCGGGAATTGCCCGACTTATCTGGTCAAAGTGCAAGCAGGGTGCATCTTCAAGTGAAGGGAATCGTTGCGGAACGAGCCGGATGACGGTCCGCCCGATCGTTAAGATCTCATGAAGATCGGGAACAAATACGTTGACCAGCGGGGCCGCATGCTGTTCCATATGCTGCATCCCTTAAGGTCCAGCATCCCTTTAAGGTCCAGCATCCCGACCTCGCCTCTCTGGAAGGACTCACATGCGAACCCGGCACCGCAAACACCTGATCCGCGCGCTGTCCATCGCCGCCGCTGCCGCGCTGCTCGTGGCCCCGGCGGCTGCGGCCAATGCCGCGGCGCCGACCGGCATCCACGCCGCCGACCTCTCCGATTCCCCCTCGTCCGGCAACGACGCCAAGACGATGCGGATCGCGACGTCGGGCTTCGTCGACACCTTCAACCCGTGGGTGTCGATCTATCTGCTTCCGACGAACCTGATCCGCCACATGTACGAGAACCTCGTCCAGAACAGCGACGTCGACGGCTCGCCCACCAAGGGCCTGGCCGACCACTGGGACGTGACAGACGGCGGCAAGACGTGGACGTTCACCCTGCAGGACGATCTGCAGTGGTCTGACGGCGAGCCCATCACCTCGGCGGACGTGAAGTACACGTTCGACCAGATGATGACCGACCCCGATCTCAGCGTCGCCAACGGCAACCTCGTGACCAACTTCGACTCGGTCGAAGCGCCCGACGACAAGACCGTGGTGATCAACCTGAAGGAGGCCCAGGCTCCCAACCCGGGCATCGAGATCCCGATCCTGCCAGAGCACATCTGGTCCGAGATCTCGAACCCCGCCGAGTACGCGAACGACGCCGACGTCGTGGGTTCCGGTCCGTTCCTGCTGGAGAGCTACAAGGCGAACCAGTTCATCACCCTCAAGGCGAACCCGACGTTCTGGCAGGGCGCCCCGAAGATCGACAAGCTCCAGTACATCTACTACACGAACTCCGACGCACAGGTGCAGGCGCTGCGCTCGGGAGACGTCGACTTCGTCTCGGGCCTCACGCCGACGCAGTACGACGCGCTGCAGGACGTCGACGGCATCACCGTGCACTCCGGCATCGGTCGTCGATACTCATCGTTCAGCATCAACTCGGGTCTGAAGACCGTCGACGGCCAGCCCTTCGGCACGGGCAACCCCGCGCTGGCCGACCTCGAGGTGCGTCAGGCCATGCGCCTCAGCACCGACACGAAGACCCTGCTCGACAAGGTCCTCGGCGGCCTCGGCGACCCGGGCACGAGCTTCGTCCCCGCCTCGTACCCGCAGTGGACGCTGCCCACCGACGACCCCGCGGTCACGGAACTGGCCTACGACCCCGAGAAGGCGAAGGCGAAGCTCGACGCCGCTGGCTGGGCCGTGGGCGACGACGGCATCCGGGTCAAGGACGGCCAGAAGCTGTCGTTCCGCCTGCTCACCGACGCGTCAAGCCCCACCGAGCAGTCCATCGCCCAGTACTTCCAGCCGTGGATGAAAGAGATCGGCATCGACATCCGGGTCGAGTCGTCGGACTCCGACACGATCAGCGCGGCGGCGGTGAGCGGTGACTACGACATCTACTTCAGCGGATGGAGCATCGGTCCCGACCCCGACTACCAGCTCGGCATCAACACGTGTGCCGCGCTCCCGACGGCCACGGACGGCAGCGGGGGCACCCACCAGGACGGCTGGTGTAACGCCGAGTTCGACAAGATGTACCAGGAGCAGCGCACCGAGACCGACCCGGACAAGCGCCAGGCGATCGTGCACGACATGCTCGCGCTGAACTTCACCGACACGGCGCAGATCACCTACTGGTACGCCAGCGGCCTCGAGGCCTACCGCTCGGATCGCTTCACCGGGTTCCGGATGATGCCGGCCGACGGCGGCATCATCGCCAACCAGTCCGGCTACTGGGGCTTCATGCAGGTCAGCCCCGTCGCCGGTGAGGACGGGGCCGCGGGGGCTGACGGGCCGAACGTGGGGCTGATCGTCACCGGCGTCGTGATCGCCGTCATCGTGATCGGCGCGATCGTCTTCGTCGTGGCCCGTCGACGCAAGAGCGCTGACGCAGAGTGATCCCTCCGGTAGCCGCGGCGAATCGCCGCGGCTACCGGAGGTCTGGCCCACCCACGAACAATCCCATGATGAGCGAAGAAGCACATGAGTAGTACAGCCCCACCCACCGAGGCGGTGATCCTCGAAGAGCAGGGCGCAGCCACTGTTCGCAGCAGCCCAGCGGTGCGATTCGCGCTGACCAAGATCGGCGGCGCGGCGATCAGTCTGGTGATGGTGATCCTGCTCGGATTCTTCGCCTTCAAGATCCTGCCGGGCGATCCGGTCGCCAAACTGGCCCGCGAACACCCGATGTCCCCCGAGCAGATGGCTCAGCTGCGAACCCAGCTCGGACTCGACAAGCCGCTGTGGCAGCAGTTCGGCGACTACCTCGTCAACGTCTTCACGCTCAACTTCGGTCAGAGCTACGTCTACAAGCAGAGCGTCGCCTCGTTGATCGGCGAGTACTTCTGGAACACCATCCTGCTCACCGGCACCTCGGCCGTCATCGCGATCACCCTGGGGCTCTGGCTGGGTCAGAAGGCCGGCTGGCGTCCGGGATCACGCTTCGACAAGCTGACGACCGGCACCTCGCTCGTGCTGTGGTCGGTGCCCACCTTCTGGCTGGCGCTGATCCTGCTGATGGTCTTCGGCGGCACGCTGCACTGGTTCCCGACCGGTGGAATGGTCTCGCCCGGCGCGCCTGAAGACACCCTGGGCAGGATTCTCGACGTGATCTCCCACATGGTGCTGCCGGTCATCACGATGGTCGCCGTGGTGTACGCGCAGTACGTGATGGTGATGCGCGCCTCCGTCATGGAGGAGAAGAACGCGGACTATCTCGTCACCGCCCGCGCGAAGGGGCTGAAAGACGATGACCTCCGTCTTCGTCACGCCGTGCCCAACGCACTGCTTCCCACCGTCACCCTCGTCTTCCTGCACATCGGCGGTCTCATCGCCGGAGCAGTCACCGTCGAGACGGTGTTCTCATGGCCGGGGCTGGGCAAGCTCACCTACCAGGCCATCCAGGGCCCCGATCTTCCGCTGCTGCAGGGCACCTTCGTGGTCTTCTCCGCGATCATCATCTTCACGAACCTCGTCGCGGACTTCACCTACCGTCGGCTCGACCCGAGAGTGAGGCGCGGATGAGCGGCTCCACCGCGACCGTCTCACGGTCGCCGCGCAGTATGGCCTGGGCGCGTCGGCGACGCGCGTTCGGCGGGTTCTGTCGTGAGTTCTCGCGCAGTCGCTCGGGCATGGTGGGGCTGGTCTTCCTGGCCGTCATCATCGTGCTGGCGATCCTCGCGCCGGTCCTGGCCCCCGCGTGGATGCTCGATGTGACCAAGCTCCTGGATCAGCCGCGGTTCGCCCCGCCGTCGCTGGAGCACCCGTTCGGAACGGACGACCAGGGCCGCCAGCTCTGGGTGCGCATGATCTGGGGCGCGCGGGTGTCGCTGCTGGTCGGCTTCGCCGCAACGGCCGTCTCGATGATCATCGGCACGATCGTCGGCATCGCCGCCGGACACTTCACCGGCTGGACGGGTGGACTGCTGATGCGCATCATCGACTTCTTCCTCGTGCTGCCGTCACTCATCCTCGCGATCGTGCTGTCGGTCGTGCTGTCGCGCGGGGTGTGGACGATCGTGATCGCGATCGGCCTCACCTCGTGGGCCGGGACGGCTCGGGTGGTGCGGGCGCAGACGCTCTCGGTCGAGTCCCGCGACTACATCGAGAGATCCCGCGTCCTCGGCGCCGGGCATTGGCACATCATCGTCAAGCACCTGCTTCCCGCCGTGCTGCCGCTGGTTCTGGCCAACACGACCCTGACGGTGGGCTCGGCCATCATCGCCGAATCGACGCTGTCGTTCCTCGGGCTCGGCGACACCACCCTCCAGTCGTGGGGCTCCATCCTGAAGAACGCCCTGGACGTCTCGGCCGCCACGGCCGGGTACTGGTGGTATGTCCTCGTCCCGGGCATCGCGATCATGCTGGTCGTCCTCGCCTTCACCCTTGCCGGACGCGCCGTCGAGACGATCGTCAACCCGACGCTGAGGAGCCGCTGAGATGCCGGATCTGACCTTCGACGACGTCTCGATCGTCTACCGCACGGCGGGCCGAGACGGCCGGGGAACGGTCTGCGCCGTCAAGAACGTCTCGTTGCGACTGCCCGCCGGCGGCACGTTGGGGGTCGCCGGCGAGTCCGGTTCCGGCAAGTCGACGCTCGCGTTGAGCGTCCTGCGCCTGCTGCCGGCGAACGCCGCGCTCGAAGGCCGCGTGCTGATCGGCGAGACCGACATCGCCGAGCTGCGCTTCGGCGAACTGCGGGCGCTGCGCTGGGCCGACGCATCCATCGTCTTCCAGGGCGCGATGCACTCGCTCAACCCCGTGCGCACCGTGGGTCAGCAGATCCTCGAGGCGCTGGAACTCCACGTCGCCGAAGGCTGGCGCACCGACAAGGCCCGCAAGGCGCGGGTGATCGAACTGCTGGCCGCGGTCGACCTCGTGCCGGCCAAGGCGGACTCCTACCCGCACGAGCTGTCGGGCGGCCAGAAGCAGCGCGTGATGATCGCCATGGCGCTCGCGTGCGAGCCCGACATCATCATCGCCGACGAGCCGACCACGGCCCTTGACGTGATCGTGCAGAAGCAGATCCTCGACATGATCCGCGAGCTCGTCGCCGACCGCGGCATCTCGATGATGATGATCAGCCACGACCTGTCGGTGCTCGCCACCGCGTGCGAGCGGATCGCCATCATGCGCGACGGCGAGCTGGTCGAGGTCGGCGACTCCTACGAGGTGTGCACGAGCCCGCAGCATCCCTACACGCGGCAGCTGGCTGAGGCGTTCCCGACCATCGGCGACCGCGCCTCGCGGCTGAGCCCGGTCACCCGACGCACCTCGGCACCGATGGCGGCGGCCGCCCGGCAGATCTCGGACGAGGTGCTGCTTGAGGCGCGGCGCGTCACGGTCACCTATCGCGGCCGCGGCAGACCGCTCGCCGCCGTGAAGAACGTCGACCTGAGCCTGCGCCGGGGCGAGATCCTGGCGCTGGTGGGGCAGTCCGGGTCAGGCAAGACCACCCTCGCCCGCACGATCGTCGGCCTCCAGCACGCCGACGAGGGGTCGGTCATCCGCTTCCGCGGCAAGGACATCCCGCGCAAGGGCCGCGCACTGCGCGAGTTCCGCAGCGAGGTGCAGATGGTGCTGCAGGATCCCTCGGCCGCGCTGAACCCGAAGCTCAGCATCTACGAGTCGGTCGCCGAAGGGCTGCGCGTGCAGCGCTACGCGGGAGACGAGCGGGAGCGCGTCGCTCAGGGGCTGGCCGACGCAGAGCTCACGCCGCCGGAGCGGTTCTTCACCGCGATCCCGCAGGAGCTCTCGGGCGGTCAGCGTCAGCGTGCGGTCATCGCCGGCGCGCTCGCCGTCGGGCCTCAGCTGCTCGTCGCGGACGAGCCGGTCGCGTCGCTGGACGCCTCGGTCCGTGGCGAGATCCTCGCCCTGATCCTGTCGCTGCGCGATCGCCTCGACCTCACAGCTCTGGTGATCACCCACGACCTCGGACTGGCGTGGAACATCGCCGACACGGTCGCGGTCATGTACGAGGGCGCGATCGTGGAGTACGGCACCACGGAGCAGGTGCTGCTCGATCCGCAGCATGAGTACACGCGACGGCTGCTCGCCGCCGCGCCGAGCATCGAACGACGTCTGGCATGACCGTACCTCTGGTCGCGCCAGGACGGCTCGCCTATCTCGACTCCCCGCCGCTGCAGCCCGGCGACCGCGTGCGCTTCGTCTCGCCGTCGGGACCCGGCACCGCCGAGAGCCTGGAGCGGGCGGTCGCCTACTACCGCGCGTGGGGACTCGACGTCGTGGTCGGCGACCACGTGCTGGACCCGCATCCGCGCGCGAAGTATCTGGCGGGCGGCGACGAGGAGCGCCGCCGGGATCTGGTCGACGCGTGGGGTGACCCCGACACCGACGCCGTCGTGTGCGTGCGCGGCGGGTACGGTGCGATGCGACTGCTCGACGGGATCGACTGGGACCTCATGAGCGCAGCGGCGCTCCGTCGCGACGGGCGCCCGAAGCTGCTCACCGGCTCGTCCGACATCACGGCGCTGCACGAGGCGTTCCGGGCGCATCTGGACGTGCCGACGCTGTTCTGCCCGATGGCAGGCAACGACGTCTTCCGCGACTCCGCGTTCATCCGCGACGACGTGCGTCGATGGCTCTTCGAGCCGTGGCGCGGCCGTGACATCGTCGGGCCCCGCACGGAAGTGCTGGTGCCCGGCACGGCGGCCGGGCGTTTCACAGGGGGCAATCTGAGCCTGCTGGCCGCGGGGATCGGCGCGCCCGAGGCATCCGATCCTCCCGAGGGGATCCTCTTCATGGAGGACACCGACGAGGAGCCCTACCGGCTGGACGGCTATCTCGTGCAGCTCGGTCGAGCCGGACGCCTCGCCGCCGCATCGGGCATCGTGCTCGGCTCGTGGCACAAGTGCGGTGAGGCCGAGGCCGTGCGCGCGCTCATGGACGAGATGCTGCCGGGGCTGGGCGTTCCGGTGCTGTGGGAACAGGGCTTCGGTCACGACCCCGCCGCGCTCAGCATCCCGTTGAACGTCGACGGCACGCTCGTCGCACACGTCGATGCCCCGATCCGGCTCGTCGTGGGCGGGGACGACTGATGCCGGTCCCCCTGCCCGACCTGGATCCGCGCGTCCGCTGGTCGATCAGCATCGTGGATGCTTCCGATGCGACCGTCCTCGCCGAGCACGAGCCGTCGCGGGTGTGCGAGACGGCGAGCATCGGCAAGGTGTTCCTGCTCATCGAGGTCGCCCGCCGGCTCGAGGCGGGGGAGTTGGACGCGGATGCGCGCATCGAGATCCCCGACGAGCACCGCGTCGCCGACTCCGGGCTGCTGTACCGCATGCGCGATCAGCGGGTGACGGTCGACGACGCCGCCCTGCTCGTGGGTGCGGTGAGCGACAACCTCGCGACGAACGCGCTGCTGGCACTGTGCGGCCTCGAGACGGTTCGTGCGGTCGCGCCCGCCCTCGGCTTGGCCGATACGTCGCTGCACGACTACATCCGCAACGAACGCACCCCCGATCTGCCGTGGACGCCGTCGTACGGCACGGGTGGTGAACTGGCGGAGCTCATGCGCAGACTCGGCGCGGGCGACATCGTGTCCGAGGCAGTGAGCGCACGCGTGCTGGGGTGGCTGTCGGCCGACGTCGACACGTCGATGGTCGCCGATGCGCTGCTGCTCGACCCGCTCGCTCACGTCGAGGCGGAGTACCAGGGCATGGTGCTGCGACACAAGACCGGCAGCACGTCGTTCGCGCGCATCGAGATCGGCCATCTCATCGGCCCCGCGGCCGCCGTCGCCTACGCCGTCGCCGCGAACTGGAAGGACTCGGACGTCGACCTTCGTGCGCCGGTGCTGGATGCGATGCATGCGATCGGCGAATCGCTGCGCGCCCACGTCACCGGTCGCCGGCGTGACGGTGTGTCACTCGCCTGAGCCGAGAGGTGCTTGGCACGCACCTTCGCTCGACACAGACCGTGACGATGCGCAACCCGCTGTCACATTTCGGAACGCGGCGACGCACGGGCCGCCGCCGGCTTCGTCGCGACCTAACGTGACTCGCATGTCCGACTCACCCTTCGCCGTCGCGCTCGAGGTCGACGACCCCGCCGCCGATGCGCACGACGCGCTGTCGCCGCGCCGGCTGGCCGCGCGCATCGCCGCCGCCGAGCGCTTCGGCTTCACCGCTGTGACCATCCACGACTCGGCGCTGCCCGCGGGCGATCGCGCCGCGCGCCTGGACGCCGTGCAGCGGGCCGCGTTCGCCGCACCTCTCACGGCCGCGATCGGCCTTGTCCCGGTCGCGCAGGTCGCGTTCGGCGAGCCGTTCCATATCGCCACGCAGCTCGCCAGCCTCGACTGGGCCTCGAATGGACGCGCGGGCTGGATCGCCGCGGCATCCGGAACCGCCCGCGAAGCGGCCGCCTACGGTCGCGAGCCGCTCGCCGGCGAGGCCCTGCGGCGCGAGCGCGACGACGTGATCGAGGTCGCCCGGCGACTGTGGGATTCGTGGGAGGACGACGCGGTGATCCAGGATGCCGCCACCGGCCGCTACCTCGACGCCGACCGCCTGCACTACGTCGACTTCGAGGGCGAGACGTTCTCGGTGAAGGGCCCGCTCATCACGCCCCGGCCGCCCCAGGGCCAGCTGGTCGTGGTCGCCCCCGCGGGAGCCGCCGGCGTCGATGTCGCCCTCGTCCATGCGGCGGACCTCGCCGGGATCACCGAGGCCGCCGCCCGCGCCCGCGCGCAGGGCGCGGCGCTCGTGTGGGCCGAGGTCGATGTCGTGCTCGACGCCCGCGGTGTGCCGGCGTCCCGCCGTGCCGAACGGGTGGGGTCCGCGAGCGACCGCCTTCGTCACGTGGGCGACGCCCCCGGGCTGGCCGCATTGATCGCGCAGCTGGCAGGCGTCGTCGACGGCGTCCGACTGCACCTGGCCGACCTCGACGTCGACCTCGAAGAGACCGGGCGCGCGGTGCTGCCGGCGCTGCGCGAGCGGATCGGGTTCCGCTCGCCGCGCCCCGCAGACACGCTTCGCGACGCGCTCGGCCTGGAGCGCCCCCTCAGCCGCTACGCCCCCACCGCTGTGAAGGAGTCCGCATGACCACGCAACGCCGCATCCGGTTCGGAGTGTTCTTCCAGGGCGTCAACTTCGGCACGATCTGGTCGAGTGACCGCAGCGCATCGCAGTACGACTTCGAGACCTTCCGGCGCGTGGCCCAGACCGCCGAACGGGGACTGTTCTCGGCGTTCTTCCTGGGTGAGGGCCTGCGGCTGCGCGAGCACTTCGGGCGCATCCACGACCTCGACATCGCCGGCCGCCCCGACGCGCAGACGCAGCTGGCCGCGCTTGCCGCAGTCACCGAGCGCATCGGCCTGGTCGCGACGCAGAACACGACCTACAACGATCCGTACGACCTCGCCAAGCGCCTGAACTCGCTCGATCTGCTGAGCCAGGGCCGTGCCGGGTGGAACGTCGTCACCACCGACAACGCGTGGACCGGCGCGAACTTCCGCCGCGGCGGCTACCTCGACCATGCCGACCGCTATCGCCGCGCGCGCGAGTTCGTCGCGGCCACGCAGCGCCTGTGGGATGCCGGGGCAGGCGCCGTCGGCACCCAGGTGAACGTCGACGGCGACCTCGTGTCGTTCGCCGCGCCTGCGCCGCTGCCGCCGAGCGCGCAGGGTCGGCCGGTGATCTTCCAGGCCGGCGACTCGGACGAAGGGCGCGAGTTCGCGGCATCCACCGCTGATGTCATCTTCTCGGCGCACCCCGGCCTCGAGGAGGCCATCGCGTTCGCCGCCGACGTGCGCCGGCGCTTGCCCGCGCACGGGCGCGGCCCCGACGATCTCAAGCTCTTCCCCGGCGCGCAGTTCATCCTGGCCGAGACGGATGCCGAGGCCCGCGAGAAGGCGGAGTGGGTGACCCACGCGCAGGTGTCGCCGCAGACGGCGGTGCGCTTCCTCGAGCCGATCTGGGGTCGCGACCTGTCGGAGTACGACGCCGACGGGCCGCTGCCTGACATCGACCCGGTCGTCGACGAGGTCGACGGCCAGCGCGGATCGGCTTTCCAGGGGAGGCGCGCGCTCGAGACGGCGCGCCAGTGGCGCGAGAGCGCGGCCGCCGAGAACCTGTCGATCCGCGAGTTCGTGATCCGCCGCTCGTCGCTGCGCACGTTCGTGGGTGGGTACTCGACGATCGCCGACCGCATCGTGCAGTACGTCGACGCGCACGCCGTCGACGGGTTCAACGTCTCGCCGTACCTCGTGCCCGACGGCCTCGACGACATCGTCGACGGCCTCATCCCCGAGCTGCAGGAGCGCGGCGTCTACCCGACCGAATACGCGGGCACGACGCTGCGCGCGAATCTCGGGCTGCCCGAGATCGTCGAGCGCGGCGAGCTCGCCGCGTGACACTGGTATCACCACCCCCGACGAGAGGAACCCCATGACCGACACCTGCGCCACCGAGACCGAGCTGGCCTTTGACGCCCCGCTCATCACCGCGGAGGAGGCCGCGGCCCGGGCCGCCGCGGGCGCGCTCGTCGTCGACGTGCGCAGCGACGCCGGACGTGCGAGCGACGGCGTGATCCCCGGCTCGATCCGCGCCGACCGGGACGCCCTCGACGCGCAGTTCCTCATCGACTCGCCCGACAAGCTCGCCGAGGTCACCGACTGGGATCAGGACATCGTGATCGTGTGCGGATCGATCCGCGGATCGGGCCCGGTCGCCGAGCAGCTGCGCGCCAAAGGGTTCACCAACGTCGCCCACCTCGACGGCGGGTTCCCCGCGTGGAAGGAGTCCGGCGCGCCGACGGCCGAGGCAGACCCCGCGTAGGCCGACGGCTCTCGCGCCCCCGACGCAGGGCGCGCCGACCCGCGTAGGCTCGATGCCCATGGCCCTCGGCGCAACCGTCCACACGTTCGACATCCAGCTCGCCGACGTCGATCGAGGGGTGTACGAGAGCCTCACGCTGCGCGTGGCGCGGCATCCGTCCGAGACCGACTCGTTCATGCTCACGCGCGTGCTCGCCTACTGCCTCGAGTACCAGGAGGGCATCTCCTTCAGTGAGGGCATCTCGGCGACCGACGAGCCGGCCGTGCTCGTGCGCGACCTGACCGGGCGCATGACCGCGTGGATCGAGGTGGGGGCTCCGGATGCCGAGCGGCTGCACTTCGGCAGCAAGCTCACCGGTCGCACGACCGTGTACACGAATCGGGACCCGCAGAAGGTGCTGCCGACGTGGGCGGGCAAGCGCATCCATCGCGCCGAAGGCATTGTGCTGCACAGCTTCGATCCCGGCTTTCTCGACGGCGTCGTGAGCGCGCTCGAGCGGCGCAACGACATGACGGTGTCGGTCACCGAGCGCCACCTCTACCTCGAGCTCAACGGGGCGAGCTTCGCAAGCGCCGTCCACGACCACCCTCTCTCGTAGCGCGGGAGGTGCGGTCGACCGGCGTCGCCGGGCCGTGTAGCGTCTTGCCTCATGACTATCGATGTACGCTCCGACACCGTCGACGGAGTGCTGAGGCGGTCCGCCGCGAAGTCCCCGAACCGCCTCGCCCTTGTCTTCCAGGATCGGCACTGGACCTACCGCGAGCTCGACGACGCCGTCAGCCGCGCGGCCGCCCACCTGCGATCGCTGGGCGTCTCGCCCGGTGACCGCGTCGCCGCCTACGGCGTGAACTCCGACGCGTACACGATCGCGTTCCTCGCGTGCGCGCGGGCCGGGTTCATCCACGTGCCGATCAACTACGCGCTCACCGGCGACGAACTGCGCTACCTCGTGGAGCAGTCCGGCAGCAGTGTCGCCCTCGTCGACCCGGGGCTGCGCGCAAACTTCGAGGCGGCCGTCGGCGGACTCGACGTGGCGCGGATCATCGCGCTCCGAGATGCCGACGGGTCGCTCCTCGCGCACAGCGCCGAGGGCGAGGTGCCCGCGATCGAGACCGCGGCCGCCGCGTCCGATCTCGTTCAGCTGCTCTACACCTCGGGCACGACCTCCAGGCCCAAGGGCGCCATGATGACCCACTCGGCCCTCGTGCACGAGTACGTCTCGTGCGTGATCGAGCTGGGGCTTGCGGCATCCGACTCGCCCCTCATCTGCATGCCGCTCTATCACTCAGCCGGCATGCACGTGTTCATGCTTCCGTACCTCGCGGTGGGCGCCACCATCCGGCTCATGGAGAAGCCCGACATCGCCGAGATCCTGCGCCTGGTCGAGGCCGAGCGCATCGGGTCGCTGTTCCTCGCGCCGACGGTGTGGGTGCCGCTGGCATCGCACCCCGACCTCGAGACGCGCGACCTGTCGTCGCTGCGGAAGGCGCAGTACGGGGCATCCATCATGCCGGTCACCGTGCTGGCCCGCCTGCGCGAGCGCTACCCCGACATCGGGTTCTACAACTGCTTCGGCCAGTCCGAGATCGGCCCGCTGGCGACCGTGCTGCAGCCCGAAGAGCACGAGGAGCGCCCGTCGTCGTGCGGCCGGCCGGTGTTCTTCGTCGAGGCCCGCGTCGTCGACGAGCACGGCCACGACGTGCCGCCTGGCACGGCCGGCGAGGTGCTCTACCGCTCTGCCCAGCTGGCCGTCGGGTACTGGGACAACCCGGATGCCACGGCCGAGGCCTTCCGCGACGGCTGGTTCCACTCGGGCGACCTCGTCACCCGCGACGCCGAGGGCTACATCACGGTCGTGGACCGCATCAAAGACGTCATCAACACCGGCGGCATCCTGGTCGCCTCGCGCGAGGTCGAGGACGCCATCTACACCCACCCAAGCGTCGCCGAGGTCGCGGTCGTGGGTCTTCCCGACGAGAGGTGGATCGAGGCGATCACCGCCGTCGTGGTGCTGCGCGGCGATGTCGACCAGCTGGTGGAGGACATCGACGTGATCGCCCACGTGAAGGGCCGCATCGCGCCGTTCAAGGTGCCCAAGCGGGTCGTGTTCGTCGAGGAGCTGCCCCGCAACCAGAGCGGCAAGCTGCTCAAGCGAGAGCTGCGCGCGACGCTCTGACGGCGCGGCGCTGCGGCGCGCGAGGCGCGTATGGAGCATTGTCGAAGGATGGAACGCAATGGCGCGGACGCGCTCGAGAGACTGATCGCGGCGCTGCCCGCCGACGCGGTGGTCGCCGACCCTGCCCGCATGGACGCCTACCGGTGGGATCGTGCCGGCGACCCCGGCGCGGGCGTGCCGCTGTGCGTCGTGCGCCCCGCGTCGACCGACGACGTGCAGGCGGTGGTGCGCATCGCCGCCGCCACCGGCACCTCCGTCGTGCCGCGCGGTGCGGGGTCGGGCCTGTCGGGCGGCAGCACGGCGGTCGAGGGCGGGATCGTGCTCTCGATGGAGCGCATGCGCACGATCGAGGTCGACGCGGTGACCCGCACCGTCGTGGCGGGCCCCGGTGCGCTCAACGCCGAGGTCAAGGCCGAGGCCGCGCGGCACGGCCTGTGGTACCCGCCGGATCCGTCGTCGTTCGAGATCTGCTCGATCGGCGGCAACGTCGCCACGAACGCCGGGGGCCTGTGCTGCGTGAAGTACGGCGTCACGAGCGACTATGTGCTGGGCATGGTCGTCGTGCTCGCCGACGGCAGCATCGTGCGCCTCGGGGGTGCGAGGCTGAAGGATGTCGCGGGCCTGTCGCTTACGAAGCTGTTCGTCGGCAGCGAAGGGACCCTGGGCATCATCACCGAGGTCACGCTGCGGCTGCTTCCGGCCCAGAAGCCGCCCACGACCCTGGTGGCGACCTTCGCCACCCTCGAGGCGGCCGTGGGGGCGGTCCTGGGCATCACCGGCACGATGCGCCCGTCGATGCTCGAGTTCATGGACCGCGTGACGATCAGCGCCGTCGAGGACGCCACCCGCATGGGACTTGACACGGATGCCGCGGCCATGCTGATCGCGCAGTCCGACGAACCCGGCGGCCACGCCGCGTGGGAGGTCGAACGGATGACCGCGGTGTGCGTGGAGCAGGGCGCGGTCGAGGTCTTCTCGACCGACGACCCCGCCGAGGGCGAGGCGTTCGTCGTCGCTCGCCGCATGGCGATCCCGGCCGTGGAGCGCCTCGGCGCGCTGCTGCTCGAAGACGTCGGCGTCCCGCTTCCGCGGCTGCACCACCTGGTCGAGGGCATCGCCGACATCAGTGGCCGCAACGACGTGACGATCGCGCTCATCGCGCACGCGGGCGACGGCAACACGCATCCGCTCATCGTCCTGGACCCCGTCGATCACGCCCAGCAGGAGCGGGCGCGCACGGCGTACGGCGAGGTGATGGATCTCGCGATCGCGCTCGGCGGCACGATCACCGGCGAGCACGGTGTCGGTCGCCTCAAGCGCCCGTGGCTGCGCGACTACCTCGGCGACGACGTGCTCGCGCTGAACGAGCGCGTCAAGGCGGCCCTCGATCCGGCAGGCATCCTGAACCCCGGCGCGGTCTTCGCCGACGCCCGGGGTCTCGACGGCGGGTGAGGCGGGCGGACGGACGGCGAGACCGGCGTTCCTCAGCCGAGCGCGCTGGCGAGCTCTGCGCGTGAGGCGATGCCGAGCTTGCGGTACGCCGACGACAGGTGCGCGCCGACGGTGCGATGCGAGAGGTAGAGCCGCTGGGCGATCTCGCGGTTCGAGTCGCCGCTCGCGGCCAGCGCGGCGACGCGCAGTTCTTGAGGGGTCAGCGCGGCCAGGGTCGCCTCGGCATCCGTCTCGGGCACATGCTCGCCTGTCGCGGCGAGTTCGGTCCGCGCGCGAGCGGCCCACCCCGGCGCCCCCGAGCTCGTGAGCAGCGCGTTCGCCGCACGCAGGTGCGGGCGTGCGAGCCGCACGTGCTTGCGGCGCCGCTGGCGCATGCCGATCGCGAGTTCGAGCTTGCCTCGCGTGAAGGTGCCGGTGAGGGCGTCGACGTCCACCGCGTCGTATGCCGCCTCGAGGTCGTCGTCGGCACGCATCAGCAGGTCGGCGATCCGCAGCGCGTCGTCGAGGATCGGTGACTGCCACCGCGGGAACCGGTCGCTCGACATATGGGCGACGGCGCGTTCGACGACCTCGCGGCGACGTGCGCGCATGGCCGCGACCGCGGCATCCGGGAGCACGATCGCGGCGAAGACCGGATGGTAGGCGGGATCAGCCGGATCGAGGATGCGGGCGAGGTGTGCGCACGCCTCGCCATCGTCGCCGTTCGAAAGGGCGGCGAGTCCCTCGGCCACGACGAGGGTCGTGCGCATGGCCGGTGTCTCGAGCGCCGCCTCGGCGACGGCGGAGCCGGCCGTGATCCAGTCTCGGTCGGGACGCTCGCCGTCGGCCGCGCGGAAGACGCACGAAAGGTCGCGCGCTGCGGCGACGCCGATCGGGTCGTGCGTGTCGACTGCGATCGTGGCGGCCTCGTCCGTGGCGGAGCGCCCTTCGGCGAGATCCCCGCGCACGTAGCAGTTCCAGGCGAAGGACAGCAGCAGATGCGGCAGTCGCTGCAGCTGGCCCTGCTCGCGCAGTGCGCTGAGCGAGCGTCGCATGTACGCCTCGGCCTCCTCGACCCGCCCCGAGTTGGTGAGCGCGTAGCCGAACATCCACGCCAGCTCCGGGTCGAGCGCCGCGATCTCGGCCGGCTTCCGCACGGGGATCGTGAGGTCTCGCGCGGTCAGCGGCGACGCGAGGGCCGAGATGACGAGCATGCGGGGATCGTCGTCGGGCAGGCCGAACGCGCGGGCGGTGTGCAGGATGCGCTCGCCGCTCGTGTCGTCGAGGGACGAACCCCACGCGAGCGTCGCCAGGAACTGCAGCGCACCCATCGCCCGGTCCGCTTCGCCCGCCAGCCGCATGTCCGTCACCGCCTGCAGCGCAGGCCCGATCTCGCCGCCCAGGCGCACGCGGCCGCGATTGGGCAGCAGTTCGGCGAGCCAGGCAGCCCGGGCACGGATCGCCGGCGCGAGGTCGTGCTCGCCGAGCGCATCCAGGATCGCTGCCGCCTCCGCGTAGTCGCCCCCCTGCTCGGCGCTCTCGGCGGCGAACAGAAGCCGGCGGGTGCGCCCGGCCTCGTCGGGGCTCACGTCGGCGGCTCGGCGGAGCGTGCTCGCAGACGCGGACAGGTCGCCCGCCGAGGCCCGCTGCGCGGCGAGGGTCTCAAGCTCTGCGGCCAGCGATTCGTCCGGCGCGGTCGCGAGGTGCGCCCGCAGCGCGACCGTCCGGCGGCGGTCGAGGGTCGTGACGAGCCCGCCCGCGGCGGTCGCCCATTCGCCGGGCGTCGCCGAGTGCAGGATCGCGTGCCGAACGAGCGGATGCCGGAACTGCACGGCGCGACCCGAGACGGTCACGAGCCCCGACGCCTCCAGCTCGCGGACGGACGTCGCGGGAACCTGCTCGCCGACGACGGCGCTGGCCGCCGCGGTCACCTCGGCCGGATCGGGACGATCGTCGAGGGCCGCGACGACCGCGACCAGCCGTGCCGCAGGCGACAGCGCCGCGAACCGGTCGGCGAACGCGTCCACGAGACGCTCGGTGAGCGGCCTCGCGACGGCGGGTCGCTCGTGGACGGGCGGGAGTTCCATGAGCGCGAGCGGATTGCCCTGCGCGGCATCCAGCAGCAGTCGACGCTCGGCGGCGGTGACGCCGCCGCGCCTGCGGTCGAGAAGCCGGTCGGCCTCGATGAACGACAGCGGCTGCATCGGGATGCGCTCGATCGATGGGTCGTCGGGCGGCACGGCGGCACCGGGACGGGTCGTCATGACCATGACGATGGGCTCGTGGGCGAGTCGCCGGGCCACGAACAGCAGGGCCGTCCGGGTCGCCTCGTCGAGGAAGTGCAGGTCTTCGGCGATCACCAGCAGCGGCGACTGCGCGCCGGCTTCGGCCAGCAGCGACAGCGTCGCCAGCCCGATGAGCAGCGCAGGCGGCTGCGGCGCGTCGCTCAGCCCGAAGACGGCTTCGAGGGCGCTGCGCTGCGGCGTTGCGAGCTGGTCGAGGCCGCCGAGGAACGGGCTGAGCATGAGGTGCAGACCCGCGTACGGGATCGCGGATTCGGCCGCCGTCCCGGTCAGCGCCGCGATCACCCGGCCACGCGATCGCGCCGCGACGGCGGCCTGCTCGACGAGGGCCGTCTTGCCGATCCCCGGCTCGCCCACCACGAGCAGGGCACGCCCGCCCGCGTCGACGCCGTCGATCGCGTGCTCGAGCTGCGCCCGCTCGCGAGCGCGCCCGACGAAGTCGGACCCGGATGCGGTCATTCCTGGATTCTGGCAGTCCTCGTGTCGCGCGGGCTAGGTAGCGGCACGCGGATGCCGCGGAAATCCGGGTACCCCTGACGGATGCCGCGCACGCCGCCCGGCGGATACCGTTCGACCATCCGCCACCGTCCCGATCGGAGCACACCATGACCCTCACCGCCAACGAACTCGCCGAGGTCGAGCGAGCCAACGCCTCCGGCAGACTGCCCGTCGCGTTCGTCCACGGACTGTGGCTGCTCTCGAGCAGCTGGGATCGCTGGCGCGCGATGTTCGAAGAGGCCGGATTCACCACGATCGCGCCCGGCTGGCCGGACGACCCGGAGTCGATCGACGACGCGCGCGCCAACCCCGACGCCTTCGCGTCGAAGATGGTGCAGGAGGTCACCGACCACTACCTCGAAGCCATAGCCAGGCTCGACGCCAAGCCGGCCGTGATCGGCCACTCGTTCGGCGGACTCATCGCCCAGAAGATCGCGGGGGCCGGGGCATCGGTCGCCACCGTCGCGATCGATCCGGCGCCCTTCCAGGGGGTGCTGTCGGTTCCGCTGTCGTCGATCAAGTCGTCCGCGCCCGTCGTCGGCAACCTCCGAAGCCTGAAGCACGGTGTCACGCTGTCGTTCGAGCAGTTCCAGTACGGCTGGGCCAACGCGCTCGACGAGGACGAAGCCCGCGCCCTCTACGACGAGTTCCACGTCGCGGCCGCCGGGAACCCGATCTTCCAGGTCATCACGGCGAACCTCAACCCCTTCACCGAGACGAAGGTCGACACCAACAACCCCGAGCGCGGGCCGCTGCTCATCATCGGCGGCGAGAAGGACCACACCGTGCCGGTCACTCCGACCGAGTCCGCGTACAAGATTCAGTCCAAGAACCCCGGCCTCACCGAGTTCGTCGTGATGCCGGACCGCGGGCACTCGCTCACGATCGACCACGGGTGGAGCGAGGTCGCGCAGGCCGCGCTCGACTTCCTCGTGCGCACGACCGCTCCGGCAACGGCCGGCTGAGGCGCAGGCGCGCCCACCGTGTGGGGGTGCGCGCACATCGGGGCGAGGCATCCGTCTAGCGTTGTCGATATGGATCTGCAGCTCGAAGAACGCGTCATCCTCGTCGTCGGCGGGCACGGGCTGGTCGGCAGCGCCGTGGTCGCCAGGCTCCGCGCGGAGGGGGCGATCGTCGTTCCGGCTTCGCGGCACGCGCCGGACGGCATCCGCATGGATGCCGCCGACGACGCGTCGGTGACGGCTGGCATCGCTCAGGTCATCGCCGACCACGAGCGCCTGGACGGGGTCGTGGTGGCGGCCGCGCCGAGCGCGCGGACCCTCGACCCCGACCGCAACTCCGACCCCGAGCAGGTCGTCGACGCGATCGAGGGCAAGGCGATGACGTTCCTGCGGGTCGCGAACGCGGCCATTCCGTATCTGGTCGAGCGCGGCTACGGGCGTGTGGTCGGAGTGAGCGGCCAGGGCGCCTTCGTCACGGGCAACATCACCGGTTCGGTGCGCAACGCCGCCCTGATCGTCATCGCGAAGAACCTCGCCGACAAGGTCGCGGGCACGGGCGTGACCGTCAACGCCGTGAACCCCGGCATCGTCACGCCCACGCCGCAGACCGACATCCCGGTGGGCATCGGCGGTCAGTCGCGCCCGAGCGATTCGGCGGACCTCATCGCGTTCCTGGTGTCGCCGCTCGCGGGGGCGATCTCGGGCGAGTCGATCGCGGTCGGCCACCGGGTGCGCGGCGTCGCGAACCTGTGACCCCCGGCGTCCGGCCGGGGCTGGTCCGAGGCCGGTCGTGCACGAGGCGGCCGGCTGAAGCGCGCGACCGCCGCCTGCCGGGGTTCGCGGCGAGGCGTCGGCATCTCACCTTCGCCGTCGCCGAGATCG
Source organism: Microbacterium sp. BWT-B31 (assembly GCF_041379855.1). Taxonomy (NCBI): domain Bacteria; kingdom Bacillati; phylum Actinomycetota; class Actinomycetes; order Micrococcales; family Microbacteriaceae; genus Microbacterium; species Microbacterium sp. BWT-B31. The sequence continues at coordinate 81,274 of NZ_JBFECU010000010.1, read as the reverse complement.
GCGGCGGCATCGGCCGGGGCTGGAGGTCGGCGCGATCGGCCCCCGAGGGCCCGGGTCCGTGGCATCATGTGGGCATCCGGCCCGTTTGACCCGTCCACGCGAGGAGGCAGCGATGACCCGCGCCGCACTGTACGACAGCACCGGCGGTCCCGAGGTGCTCCATGTCGAAGAGGTGACGGATGCCGCACCCGGCCCGGGTGAGGTGGCGGTGCGCGTGCGCGCCGCAGGGCTCAACCCCTACGACAGCAAGGTGCGGCTGGGCGCGGTGCCGTCGCAGGCGCCCTTCCCGCGGCGCATCGGGTCGGACCTCGCCGGGACGGTCGAAGCGGTCGGCCCGGACGCGCTCTACTGGGACGGCACTCCGGCGGCGGTGGGCGACGAGGTGCTCGGCAGCGGTCGCGGCTCGGTCGCGCAGCGCGCGATCGCGTCGGCGAAGAACCTGACCCGTCGCCCCGAGAGCCTGCCGGTCGAGGTGGCCGGCGCCCTGAACGTGGCCGCCCTGACGGCACTCTCGTGCCTCGTCACGGTGCCGGTGGGGGAGGGCGACACGGTGCTCGTCGGCGGGGCGAGCGGTGCCGTCGGCTTCATCGCGGCGCAGCTGGCGATCGGCGCCGGGGCGCGAGCGATCGGAACCTCATCGGAGCGCAGCTTCGATCTGCTGCGGTCTGTCGGCATCGAGCCGGTCGCTTACGGCGACGGCCTCGCCGAGCGCCTGGCATCCTTTCCGCCGGTGACGGCGGTGTTCGACTGCCACGGGCGAGAGGCCCTCGACGCCGGGGTCGCGGTGGGCGTGCCGGTCGACCGCATGGTGGCAATCGCCGCCTACGGCGCGCTCGACGAGATCGGGGCTCACAACGTCGAGCGCACCGCCCGCACGGCCGCGAACCTCGCGGTGCTGGCGGAGTCGGTCGCCGATGGGCGCCTCGTCGTGCCGATCGCCGCGACGTTTCCCCTCGACGAGGTGGTCGCCGCGTTCACGCAGCTCGAGTCCTCCCACGCTCCGGGCAAGATCGTCGTGCGTCCCTGAGGGTCGCGGCGCCCGGACGGGCCCGACCCGTGGCACAGTCGACGGGTGACCACCGCTCGTCCCGCTGCGCAGTTCCTCGGCCTCGCCGGCCTGGTCGCGGCTGGGTCCGCGGTCGGCACGCTGGTGCGGGCGAGCCTCGAGCTGGCGTTCCCCGCGGGTCCGGGCCAGTTCCCGTGGACGACGTTCCTCATCAACATCGTCGGCAGCTGCGTGCTCGCCGCGCTCATCGAGACGCTCGCGTTCGCCGGCCCCGACACCGGTGGGCGACGGATGCTGCGACTGGCCCTGGGCACCGGAGTGATCGGCGGCTTCACGACCTACAGCACCTTCGTCCTCGAGATCGACAACCTCGTGGGCGATGGGCGCGGGGTGCTCGCGGTGGCGTACGCGCTGCTCAGCGTCGTGCTGGGGCTCGTGGCGGCGATGATCGGCGCGGGGGTCGCAGCATCCGTGGCCCGCGCCCGTGCCGGGGGCGAGGAGGCGCCGTGATCCTCGTGCTGACGGCGCTCGCGGGCGGGCTCGGCGGCGCGCTGCGCTTCGTCGTCGACACCGGTGTCGGCAAGCTCAACCGCACGTCGTTCCCGCTGGGCACGATCGTCGTCAACGCCACGGCGTGCTTCCTGCTCGGCCTGGTGAGCGCGTACACGATCGGCCACCTCGACACCGACGGCCTGCACGAGATCGTCGGCGTCGGCTTCCTGGGCGGCTATTCGACGTTCAGCTCGGCGTCGGTCGAGGGCTACGGGCTGATCCGCAAGGGCCGGTGGATCGCGGGGATCACGCACGCCGGAGGCATGCTGGTCGTCAGCCTCGCGGCGTCGGTTCTCGGTCTTGTCGCCGGCGGCCTCATCCCGTGAATGTGACGACACGCACTGGTGCCTGAGGACGGCGCGCCGTAGAGTGGCCGCGTGCTGACCTGTCGCTGTCGTTGTCGCTGAGCCCCGCGCTCGCCCTCCGACGACCCCGACAGCGCCCGCGCGATCTTGACGCGCGGCACGAACCCTCAGGACACAACCGTGCGTTACGCCCGCAGCATCGCCGATCTCGTCGGCAACACCCCGCTCGTCCAACTCACCCGCGTCACCGACGGCATCGCGGCCACGGTGCTCGCGAAGGTGGAGTACTTCAATCCCGGCTCGTCGTCGAAGGACCGCATCGCGCGCAACATCATCGACGCCGCTGAGCGTGACGGCCTCTTGAAGCCCGGCGGCACGATCGTCGAGCCGACCAGCGGCAACACCGGCGTCGGGCTTGCGCTGGTCGCGCAGCAGCGCGGCTACCGCATGATCTTCGTCGTGCCCGACAAGTTCGCCGGCGAGAAGGTCGCCGTGCTGAAGGCCTACGGCGCCGAGGTGGTCACCGTGCCGACCCACGTGCCGCCCGACGACCCGAACTCGTACTACAGCGTGTCGGACCGCCTCGCCCGCCAGATTCCCGGCGCGTTCAAGCCGAACCAGTTCGCCAACCACAACGGCCCCCGCGCCCACTACGAGACGACCGGTCCCGAGATCTGGCGCGACACCGACGGGCGGGTGACCCACTTCGTCGCCGGCGTCGGCACCGGCGGCACGATCACCGGCACCGGCCGTTTTCTGAGGGATGCCTCGGCCGACGAGGTGCGGATCATCGGCGTCGACCCCGAGGGGTCGATCTACTCGGGCGGCCCGCTGCACGGGTATCTGGTCGAGGGCGTGGGCGAGGACTTCTGGCCCGAGACCTTCGACCCCACGGTCGTGCACACGTATGAGCAGGTCGGCGACGCCGAGGCCTTCGCGATGACGCGCCGGCTCGCGCGCGAGGAGGGACTGCTCGTCGGCGGATCCAGCGGCATGGCCGTCGTCGGCGCGCTGCGGGTCGCGCGCGACCTGCCGGCCGACGCCGTGGTGGTGGTGCTCCTGCCCGATCACGGGCGCGGCTACCTGTCGAAGCTGTACGACGACGACTGGATGCGCGCGCACGGGTTCGACGTCGAGTCTTCGGCCGAGGCATCCGTCACCGCCGTCACCACCACCGACACCCCTTCAGGGAGCATCGCATGACCGACACCACCCCCGGATTCGACACCCAAGCCGTGCACGCCGGCCAGGCGTTCGACCCCACGACGGGTGCGGTCATCCCGCCCGTGCATTTTTCGACGACCTACGCGCAGGACGGCATCGGGGGGTTGCGCGAGGGGTACGAGTACGGCCGCAGCGGCAACCCCACGCGCACTGCGCTCGAGACCCAGCTCGCCGCGCTCGAGCGCGGTCGCCACGGGCTCTCGTTCGCGTCGGGTCTCGCCGCCGAAGACGCCCTGCTGCGCGCGGTGCTGCGCCCCGGCGACGAGGTGCTGCTCGGCAGCGACGTCTACGGCGGCACCTACCGCCTGATCGCGCGCATCCTCGGGCCGTGGGGCGTGCGGCTGCGCGTGGTCGATATGAGCGACCTCGCGGCGGTGGCTTCCGCCCTCTCGGAGCGGCCCGCCCGCATCGTGTGGGTCGAGACGCCCAGCAACCCGCTGCTGCGGATCACCGACATCGCGGGGCTGGCGCGCCTCGGCCACGACGCCGGAGCCCTCGTCGTCGTCGACAACACCTTCGCGTCGCCCGCGCTGCAGCAGCCGCTCGCGTTGGGCGCCGATGTCGTCGTGCACTCCACCACGAAGTACCTGGGCGGGCACTCCGACGTCGTCGGCGGGGCCCTCGTGCTCAGCGACGACGAGGTGTACGAGCAGGCGAAGTTCCTGCAGTTCGCCGCCGGGGCCGTGTCGGGGCCGCTCGACGCGTGGCTCACGACCCGGGGCGTCAAGACCCTCGGGATCCGGATGCAGCGGCACAGCGAGAACGCGCTGGCGGTGGCATCCTTTCTCGAGTCGCACGAGCGGGTCGCGCGCGTGTACTACCCGGGTCTGCCGTCGCACCCCGGGCACGAGCTGGCCGCGCGGCAGATGTCGGCGTTCGGAGGCATCGTGTCGGTGGCGCTGGCGGATGCCGCGACCGCGCGCCGCTTCGCCGAGTCGACGAAGCTCTTCACGCTCGCCGAGTCGCTCGGGGGCGTCGAGTCGCTCGTGAACTACCCCGACGCGATGACGCACGCCTCGGTGCGCGGAACGGAGCTCGCCGTGCCCGAAGAGGTCGTGCGCCTGTCGGTCGGCATCGAGTCGGTCGACGACCTCGTGCGCGACCTCGACCAGACCCTCACCTCCCTCTAACACCCCCCCACCCCCCGCCCCCCACCCGCCCCGCGCCCCCGTGCCCCCGTGCACAACGCAGGAATTGCACGCACGCGTGCGCCGCGGTGCGCGGATTCCGCGTGCGGCGGGTGCCGAGATCGCGCAGGAGTCCTGCGTTGTGCACGGCACCGCGGGGGGTGGGGGGGTGGGGGTGGGGGGGGGGTTAGAAGGAGGAGAGGTTGGCGCGCAGGCCGCCGGCGGTGAAGTCCGAGCGGAGGATGCCGCGGCGTCGCAGGATCGGAACCAGTTCGTCGAGCGTGCGGTGCAGGGTCACCGGGTGCAGGTCGCCCGAGAAGATGAGTCCGTCGTTGCCCGCGTCGTCGCCGAGCGCCTCGATGAGGTCGGCGAGCTCGTTCGCCGTGCCGACCGTGCCGCTGATGCCGTCGCCGATGCGCCCGAGGCGCGCTTTGCCGGCGAGGATGTCGCGGAACGGGGCATCCGCGAAGCTGTCGAACCGGCCGCGCAGCCCCTTGATCGTGCCCTGCGACACGTGCTCGCCGAAGATCGCGGGATCCAGCGGCTTGTCGAGGTCGAGCACGGTGAGGTCGGTCTCGAGGTCGCTCGACCAGGCCTCGGCCACGGCGAGCAGATCCGCGTCGCTCGGTGAGGCGGAGGCGCGCACGATGCGGTCGGCCTCGTCGGTGTCGGCGGCGACGATCGGCTTGAACACGAACATCGTCTTGATCGCGTCGGCGTCTCGGCCCTCGGCTTCGGCCGCGGCGCGCACGCGCTCGCGGTAGGCGCGGATCTGGTCGACGTCGAGGTTCGACAGTGCCAGTTGGATCTCGGAGTTCGCCCCCGCGAACCCGATCCCGCGCGGCGATCCGCCCGGCGAGGCGACGACCGGCTCGCCGTCGATGCCGCCCGGCAGCGGCTCGGCGTTGAGCGGTCCGTCGAACGACCAGTACTGCCCGCGGTGCCGGGCCGCCGTGATCTTCGTACCGTCGGCGTAGATCTGCGTCGCGGGGTCGGCGATGAGCGCCTCGTCGCCCCAGCTGCGCCACAGCAGCCGCAGCGCGTCGAGCCACTCCTGCGCGCGGTCGTACGCGGCATCGTGCGGGAGGCGCTCCTGGCCGAAGTGGTGGGCGCTGCCCACGTCGGTCACGACGTTGATGCCCACGCGCCCTCGGCTGAGGTGCTGCAGCGATGCAAGTTGGCGTGCCGCGGTGTACGGGTGCCAGCCCGCCGGATTGGCTGTCGGGATCACGCCGAGGTGGCGCGTCGCCGCGAAGAGGTAGGGCGCGAGGGTCCACGGGTCATGCTTGGGGCCCCCATAGGCCTTGCGCACGCGCAGGTTCAGCGTCTCGGGCGAGATGCCGACCGACAGGGCGTCTTCGATGAGCACGAAGTCGAACCCGGCCTGCTCGAGTTCGCGCGCCGAGTGCTGGTAGAGGTCGGGCTCCTGCCAGCGCCAGTTCCACTCGTAGTACGGCCGCGCCCAGCCATGCGGGCCGAAGCCGCGCGAGAGGAACCAGCCGAAGTGCTGCTGCTTCGTCACGCAGCGGCCTCCGCGACGGCGTCGGCGGGAACGCCCCCGGCGGGCGCGGCGGGCGGCCCGTCCACGAACCCCGGGATCGCCGCGGCGACCGCCTCGAGCGCGTTCGCGAGGTCGGCGATGAGATCGGGGGCGTCCTCGAGCCCGATCGATAGCCGCAGCAGCCCGGGACCGATGCCCGCGGCATCCCGCTCGTCGTCCGTGCGCAGCGCGTGCGTCGTCGTGCCCGGGTGCAGCACGAGCGAGCGCGAGTCGCCGAGGTGCGTCATGTGGGTGAACAGGCGCAGCGCGCGCGTGAAGGCGTCGGCGGCCGCGAGCCCCCCGCGCAGCGTGAACGAGAACACGGATCCGAAGCCGTCGGGCAGGTACCGCACGGCGAGGTCGTGGTCGGGGTGCGAGGCGAGCCCGCTGTAGTCGACCGACTCGACGCCCGGCTGCGCCGCGAGCCAGCGGGCGATCTCGAGGGCCGACGCCGAGTGCTGCCGCACGCGCAGCGACAGCGTCTCGACGCCCTGCAGGATGAGGAAGGCGTTGAGCGGCGAAGGCGCCGGGCCGAACCGCATCGCGACCGACCGCGCGTAGTCAAGGAGCGCGTTCGATCCCGAGCGCTCGACCGGAGTGCGGCCGTCGGCGCCGCGCTGCTCGGTCAGCTGAGGGTAGCGGCCCGCCGACGAAGCCCAGTCGAACCAGCCGCCGTCGACGACGACCCCGCCGAGCACCGTGCCGTGGCCGGCGAGGAACTTGCTGGCCGAGTGCACCACGACGTCGGCGCCGTGCTCGATCGGCCGCAGCAGGAACGGGGAGGCCAGCGTGTTGTCGATCACGAGCGGCAGCCCATGGCGGTGGGCGACGTCGGCGACGAGTCTCACGTCGAGCACCTGGTTGCGGGGGTTGGCGATCGACTCGGCGAACACGAGCCGCGTCTCGGGACGGATGGCGGCGGCCCAGGCATCCGGATTCCGCGTGTCGGCCACGAAGTCGACCGTGATGCCGAGCCGGCCGAGGTTGTCGCGCAGAAGCTCCCGCGTGCCCTCGTACGCGTGCGCGGACGACACGATGTGGTCGCCGGCCGCCGCCAGCGCGAGCACCGCGGTCGTCGTGGCGGCCTGGCCGGTCGAGACCAGAAGCGCCCCCGCGCCGCCCTCGAGCGCGGCGATGCGGCGCTCGACGGCCGCATTCGTGGGGTTGGCCACACGCGTGTAGCTGTAGCCGTCGCTCGTGCCGTCGAACCGCGCGCGGCCATCGTCGAGTCCTTCGAACTCGAACCCGGCCGTGAGGTAGATCGGGGTGGCGCGCGCGCCATGGGTGTCGTCGCCCGCCTTGCCGGCGTGCAGCTGGCGGGTCGCGAAACCCAGCTCTCGCTCGTCGATGTGCATCAGCGCTCGCCCTCGCGCGGCGCGGTCCCGTGGGTGGTCATCCTGCGACCCTATTCGGGAGGGGGCGGATGCGGCGCATCGGGCGTCATGCACGGCAACACGCCGGTCACGGCCTGCGCCACCATCGTCGCGCGCGCCGGGCGTCGGCGGCGGGAGGAGCGGATGCGTCACCCGAGGCCGCTTCGTCGCGCCCGAGACGGTAGCGCGCGGCGTTCAGGCGAGGGCCGTCGTGCGTCGGCGCTCAGCCCACATGATCGCGCCACGAGTGCTGCGGGTCGTAGCCGAGCAGACGCCGGGCTTTGTCGATCGACAGCAGCGTCTCGTGCGCGCCGACCTCGCGCGTGACGGGAACGTCCGGGAACACCTCGGCGATGAGCTCTGCGTTCGGGCGCGTCATGACGGTGTCGGCGGCGGCGATGATGAAGTTGTCGAAGCCTGCCGGCGCGACCTCGAGCGCCCGTTCGATGGCGTGCGAGGCGTCGCGCGCGTCGATGTAGCCCCACAGGTTCCACTTGCGGGCGCGGGCGTCGGCGTCGTACGACGGGAAGGCCGCGTAGTCCTCAGGCGCCATCACGTTCGAGAACCGCAGGGCGGTGACCGAGAGATCCGGATGCCACCTGACGAGCTCGCGCGCGAGCTGCTCCTCGAGCGTCTTGACGATCGAGTACACCGACTCGGGGCGCGGCGGATACTCCTCGTTCACCGGGATGTACGGCGGAGGAACGTCGAACGGCAGACCCAGGACCGTCTCGCTCGACGCCGCGACGATGCGACGGATGCCGACGCGCACCGCCGCCCAGAACACGTTGAAGGTCGCCGTCATGTTGTTGCGGAAGGTGTCGGCGTCTGTGCGGAGCCCGGGCGCCGGAATGGCCCCGAGATGCACCACCGCGTCGAACGGCGCCGAGCGGTCGACGCCGGCGAAGGCATCCGCCACCTGTCCGTAATCGGTGAGGTCGAGGCGGACGAAACCCGGTTCGCGGGCGCCGACGATGTCGAACGCCACAACGTCGTGACCCGCTGCCCGCAGGTGCCTGAGGACGACCGATCCGAGCTTGCCGCTGGATCCGGTGAGAGCGATGCGCATACGTCAACCCTGGCACGGGGGTTCACCCCGTGCGTGTGCGCACACCATACTTGAACCGGCGTTCGCCCCCTCACCCCGATCCAAGGACACTTCGTCATGGCACGAATCCCCGCATCCGGAACCCAGCACGCGATCCGCGCCGGCCACTACGAGGCCGTCATCGCGAGCGTCGGCGCGTCGCTGCGCAGCCTGACGTTCGGCGGCCGCGACCTGGTCGTGCCGTTCGACGCCGACGAGGTGCGCCCGTCGCACCGCGGCGAGACGCTCGCGCCGTGGCCGAACCGCGTCGTCGACGGGCAGTACTCGTTCGGCGGCGTCGACTACCAGCTCGCCCTCACCGAGCCCACGCGCGGCCACGCCCTGCACGGGCTCGCCACCTGGCTCGAGTACGAGGCGATCGACAAGGGGCCCGACCACATCACGCTCGCCACCGTGATCTCGCCGCAGACGGGCTATCCGTGGCGGATCCTCGTGCGCACCACGTTCTCACTGGGCGTCGACGGGCTCACCCAGACCGTCGTCGCGTCGAACTGGAGCGACACGCCGGCGCCGTGGGGCACCGGGCCGCACCCGTACCTCGTCGCCGGCCCGGGGCGCGTGGACGAGTGGACCCTCGAGCTGCCCGCCGACGAGGTGCTGGCCGTCACCGATGACCGGCTCATCCCGACCGGGGTGCGCCCGGTCGACGCCGACGACGCGGCGCGCTTCGACTACCGCTCCGCGCGCGCCATCGGCGCCGCCGAGATCGACCACGCCTACACGGGCCTGATCCGCGGGGCAGACGGCCTCACGACGGTTCGGCTCACGGTCCCCGAAGGCGCGGGCGTCGCGCTGACCTGGGATGCCGCGTGCCCGTGGGTGCAGGTGCACACCGCCGATCGACCCGATCCGGCCGTCAACCGCATCGGCCTCGCGGTCGAGCCGATGACGTGCGCGCCCGACGCCTTCAACGCCGCCCGGTACGACTACGACGCCGGGCTCGTCGTGCTCGAGCCGGGAGCGTCGGCGACGGCATCCTGGCGCATCGCCGCCATCGGCTGAGTGCTGCAGCCGGGCAGCGGCCGCACCGATCGCAGACGAACAGGTGGGCCCCGGAGATCCCCGGGGCCCACCGTCATGCGTGCCGCGCGCCCGCACCCGAACGGGGCTGCGGCGGTTCTGTCAGTCGCGCACGTTCTCCCGAACATCGTTGCGCTTCTGAACAGACTCCTTCTCGGCCTCCGCCTTCTTCACAGCAGCGTCGGCCTTCAGCTCGTCGACCTTGTCTGAGACACGGTCCGTGGTGTCCTCCCACGCGTCCTTCAGTCGGTCGCTGACGGCTTCTGCCGTCTTCTTCGCGTCATCCATGAATCCCATGGCCTCTCCCTTCGTGAAGGCGTGAGTCCACGCTACGAGGGCACTCTGAGATCGAGAGGGGGTTGCCAAGCGGGGGTGCGTTCTGCTACAGGCGGCGAAGCGGTCACAGGGGACTGCGCGTGTCGATCGCCGCGCGCAACGCACGGCGCATGAACCGCCAGTAGTGCACGGGGGTCGCGCGGGTGAGCACGTCGACCGGTCGCGACTCGCGCCCGACCATGGTCCGCGCCCGCCGGCGCACGGTCGCCTCGACGATGCGCGCCGCCGCGTCGGCGGGCTCGGTGTGGTACATCGCGGCCTGCGCGGCGGCGGCGCGGTCGGCGACGGCGGGGTCGATCGCTGCGGCGTAGCGCCCGTGCAGGATGATTCCGGTCTTCACCCCGGCCGGGTACACCGCCCCGACCGACACGGTCGAGTCCTCGAGCTCGTGCCGCAGCGCCTCGGTGAACCCGCGCACCGCGAACTTGCTCATCGCGTACGGGATGCGCCCCGCGGGAGCCGCCAGGCCGTAGATCGACACGAGATGCGTGATGTGCGCCGCGGGCGCTCGCCGCAGCGCCGGCAGCAGCGCCTTGGTGATGTTGACGGTGCCCCACAGGTTCACGTCCATGAGCCAGCGCATCTCTTCCATCGTGAGCTGGTCGAGATCGCCCAGCATCGAGGACCCGGCGCACGTGATCAGGGAGTGAAGACGCGGGTGGGATGCTTCGACCTCGCGCGCCGCGTCGCGCACCGCGTGGTCGTCGGTGAGGTCCACGACGTGCATCGTGTGCCCGTCGCCGGCGAGCGTCGCCGCGACCGCTGCCAGACCGTGGGCGTTGCGGTCGAGCAGGGCGATGCGCGCTCCTCGCGCCGCGAGTTGTCGGGCGGTCTCGGCGCCCATGCCGCTGGCCGCTCCGGTGATCGCGGTCGTCCCCGAGCGCACGTCGAGGGGAGGCATCCTGGTCATCGTCGTCCTTCGGTCGGGTGCCGTGCTGTCTGTCGATTGTCGCCCATTCGCGCATGGTCGCCGTTCGTCGATCCCCGCCCTCCGGGTTCGGCGGATCGTTACGGGGTCGTTGCGCGTCGGCGAGTGTGACGGCCTTAGCGTCGATTGCAGGAGGCCGACGGATGCGACGGATCAGCGCGATCGCGGTGCACGCAGTCGTCGTGCTCGCGGGGGTGCTCGCGCTGGCCGGGTGCGGAGTCGTCCCCGCGGTCGGACCCGATCCGCGAGTGCCGGCGGTGCCCGTCGCGGCGGTGACGTGCCCCGAGACCTACGAGGAGGGCTACGCCGAGGCGGGGCTCGTGCCCGATGGGTTCGAGGCTGTCGCCGTGCTGCGCTGCGACCCGTATGCGGGGTGGCAGGACGCCGAGGGAACCTGGCAGGGAGTTCGCCTCGAACGACTCGAGGGAGACCTCGAGCCCGTGCTGGCCGCCCTCGCGAAGCCGAGCGATCCGAGATCGCTCGGACCGTGCACCGCCATCGGGTACCTCCTGCCCGAGCTGTGGCTCGAGGGATCCGACGGAACGTTCGTGCGGCTCGCGATTCCGGTGAACGGCTGCGGCGCTCCGAAGGACGTGGGGCTGGATGCCGCGCTCGGCGCGCTCGACGTGGTCGCCGAGACCCTCACCCCCGACGCACTCGTCGAGTCCGCCGAGGCGCTCGCGGCAGGGTGCGCGAGCACGGCGCAGTTCCTGGTCCTCGCGGAGGCGGAGGACGTGGGCGGCTCGCCGGAGCCCGACCCCGACGGCATCGGCGGCGGGGCGCTCGTCCCGTACGAGCTGCCCGGGTGGCCGGATCCCGCCGCCGTGCGCGGCGCGCGCCTGTGCGACTACGACGACGCCGGGTTCACGGCGGTGCGCGAGCTCGCGGCTGCCGATGCGCAGGCGATCATCGCCGCCGCGCTGCTCGCCCCGCCCGCGCGGCCGTGCGCCGAGACGGCGGCCCGAGCGGTGACGGTGCAGCTGTCGGTCGCCGGTGAGGACGCGGCGGTGCCCTCCGGCGCGGAGACCGTCACGGTCGAGCTCGACGGATGCCGCCGCCTGATCGATCCCACCCTGCGAGCGCGAGCGGCCACGCCGGAGCTTCTCGCACTCGTGACGCCCGCGGGCTGAGTCTCACCCCGAATCCGGCCGCGAAGCGACGGTCGGCGGCGCTGTACCCTCGACGGAAGGGAGGTGGCGGATGCGTCGGAACGCCGCGGCGATCGCCGAGGGTCTCGCGATCGCTCGTGCCGCGGCACGGCTCGCGATCCGCAACCACATCCTCGTCGAGTCCATCGCCCACGACGAGCCGTTCAGCTTCGAACGCGAGCAGCCGTTCGCCCGCGACGCGCTGCTCGCGCTCGCGGACGAGCAGGATGCCGCTGCCGGGCTCATGCGTCGCCAGCGCAAGAAGGCGTGGGGCAAGTACTCCGAGTCCGACGGCACGCACGACTACCGCGACCGCGACACCCGCAACCTGCGCAGGCGTCAGCGGCAGTACTCGGGGGTCGCCAAAGGGCTGCGCGTCATGGCGGACGACCCCGAGGCGCTCACCGCCCTGATCGAGAACGCGCGGGATGCCGCGTGGGGCGACGTCGAGTCGAACCTGCAGCGGCGCCTGCGCGTCGAGGGGATGCATCCCGAGAACGACCCGGACTACGAGCGCATGCGGGGCGCGCGCATGCAGGCGCTGCGGCTGGTCGATCTTGCGCGGCTTTCGGCCCACCAGCGCCGACGCAAGGAGGCCGCTGAGCCGGCGCTCGAGACCGAGTAGCGCACGACCCGCCCGGGCTCCGGCGTCGATTTCGCCAGTCGCTGACCGTGGGGTATTCTTGACGATTGTGCGCGAGAGCGTGCGCAGGCGCCTGTAGCTCAATGGATAGAGCATCTGACTACGGATCAGAAGGTTGGGGGTTCGAGTCCCTCCAGGCGCGCACTGTGTTGAGACAGTAACTCACGAAGACCCGCGGATTCCCGCGGGTCTTCGTTTTGTCTCCGGGACACCGAGTTCATCATCGGCCCCCTGGCAGACAACCCTCGGAGGCTCGGTAAGCCACTGCGCGAACCGCTCGTACCCCTGTACTCGGCGCGCCGCGGCGAGTACCGCGTGCTGTATCGCATTGAGGATGACCGCCTGGTCATCGAGATCGTCACCATCGTGCATCGCCGAGACGCCTACACCGACGCTGAACCGGGCATCCCGCACCACACTCACACCAGGTACGAATCCTCGAGACCGAGCGATCGGGGGCACATCGAAGCAGCCTGCCGTCGCGATCGGATCGGGTCGGAAACCCCTCAGGCCTCCACGTACTCTTGCCGGACCGCGCCCCGGGTGGCGGTCTCGATGTACCCGAAGTCGTGGTCGGAGTTCAGGATGACGGCGTCGTTGACGACCGCGTATGCCGCGATGAGGCAATCGAACGCCGCCGCCGCGCGCACGAACCCTGAGTCCCATAGGGCCTGCTGGACGTCCAGGGCTTGCTGCTCGTCAGGGTGTTCCCATGCGGGCAGCAACTGTTCCATGTCCGCGCGGAGTTGTCGGTACTCCTGCGGGGTCCGGGCCGAATGGCAGTACTCGAGAACTTGAGGGGGACAGGTGATGATCAGGTGGGCGGGTGAGAGCTCCCGGAGCCGTGCCGCAATCGCTTCGCTCGTTGAGGCCTTCTGCCAGATGCTGTTGTCGACGAGATAGGTCGTCACTGGCCGGCAATCGCCGTCGCCGGCGGGATCGTCGGAGCGTCGATCTGGTCGGGCTCGAACTTTCGAGCGATGATCCGCTCGACGGCGGCGGGCTGGCGACGAACGGCGATGAGAGTGCGCAGGGCGAGATCCACCGTTTCGCGATTGGAGGTCGTGCCGGCGAGTTCTTTCGCCCGGCGCAGTTCGTCCGGGTCGATATCGATTGACGTGACGGTCATGATTCCCCCTTCGTTTGTATAGAGCAGTATATAGACCCTCGCCCAGCTCCGAATCGATCTCAACCGGCCAACGCCCGGCGAGGGATCCGACGGGGCTCACACCAGGTACGAATCCACGAGCAGAGGCCCGCGGATCTCGCGGAGCGTGTCGATGAGACGCCGAAGGCCCGCACCGTTCCAGGTCGCCAGCTGCAGGTCGTGCGGCCCGAGCGGCTGGAGCCTGCCCGTGCGGATGCGCACGACCTCCCATCCCGCGGCGCGCAGTGCGCGGTCCTTGCGTCGGTCGGCGTCCTCGCGGTTGCCGACGTGCTCGAGGCCGTGACGGCCGGTGCTGTCGTACTCGACGGCGACCCGCAGCTCGGGAAGCGGGATGTCGGGCCACACCTCCATGTGGTCGAAGAACGGTCGCGACACTCGCACGGCGTTGCGGCCCTGGGTCACCGCGAGGCGTGCGAACAGGTCGGCGCGCACGCGCGCCTCGGCCTGGGACGCGGGCTTCGGTGCGCACTCCGAGCAGAACGCTTCGCCCACGGGCAGGTCGGGCGTCTTCGGGCACACGCGCTGCTTCGGCCGAGGTCGCCGAGGCCGCAGCACCGTGCGCTCCACGGGGTTTGCGACCGCGGCGGGAACGGGGGATCCGAGAGAGGTCACCGCGTCGCGCATGGGCAGAGCCCGCGCAGGCCGCGCGAGGTCTGCGCACTCTGGGCACCAGGCCGAGCGGCGGCGCTCGCGCGCGGGCCGTCGGCGCTGCTCGTCGGGGGTCGCGGCGAAGGTGTGACCCGCCTCGCACTGCCACAGCAGCAGCACATCGGCCGCCGGCGGGATCTGCGTCAGGACGATGCCGGCGTTCAGATCCGGATGGTATTGGCGGATGAGCGCGGGAAAGGGCGCCCACGCCTCGCGATAGCTTCCCACCGGGTACGGAACCTCCGCGCCCTTGGAGAACTGGCGGCGCGCCCACCACAGCTGCACTCGTTCCGGCATGCGAGCAGGGTATGCGCGACCGCCGACATCGCTTCGCGGGCCCCGGTGCCGCGCTCATTCATGCTCGGGAAGCACCGGCGTGGACCATCCCGGGTCGCGTCCCAGCTGCGCGGCGCGGGCGACGGATGCCGCGCCGAAGCGCTCCCGCACGGCATCAAGCACCGTGTCGAGCCGCTCGCCCTCGTCCCCGTCGATCGGCAGCTCGGGTGGAAGCGTGTCGGCGCGTGCGAGCTGCGAGAACGAGATGCCGATCAGGGTGATGCCGCGCTCGGCGATCTCTGGCTGCGCCGCCTCGAGCAGTCCCTGAGCGACCAGGAGAAGCACGGCGGTGCGGTCCGACGCGGCGCGCAGCGAGCGGGAACGGGTGGCCTTGGCGTAGTCGCCGAAGCGCAGCCGCAGCACGACCGTGCGACAGGCCCGGCCGCCGTCGCGCAGGCGCCGGGCGAGCCGGTCGATGATCTGGGTGAGGATCACCTCGAGCTCGTCGGGCGAACGGGGTCGGGTGCCGAGCGCGCGCTGCGAGCCGATCGAGCCGCGGCGACGCGTGGTGTCGACCGGGCGCGGATCGCGCAGGCGGGCCAGCGCGTGCAGGTGGGCGCCGGCCGCCTTGCCCAGCACCCGCTCGGCGGTCGCCTCTTCGAGCTCGGCCAGCTGTCCGACGGTGCGGATGCCGAGGCGGTGGAGCTTCTCGGCGGTCACGGCGCCGACACCCCACAGGCGCTCGACCGGCAGGGGCAGCAGGAACTCCGCCTCGCGCTCGGGCTCGACCACCAGCAGCCCGTCGGGCTTGCTGACGGCGCTCGCGACCTTCGCGAGGAACTTCGTGCGCGCGACCCCGACCGAGATGGGCAGCCCGACCTCTGCGCGCACCCGCTCGCGCAGACGCACGGCGATCTGCTCGGGCGTGCCGGAGATGCGCCGCAGGCCACCGACCTCGAGGAACGCCTCGTCGATCGAGAGCCCTTCGACGAGCGGTGTCGTGTCGCGGAAGACCGCGAACACGTCCCGGCTCGCCGCGGAGTACGCGTCCATCCGGGGCGGCACGACGACGGCGTCCGGGCACAGTTCGCGCGCCTGCCGCCCGCCCATCGCTGTGCGCACCCCGCGGGCCTTGGCCTCGTAGCTCGCCGCGAGCACCACGCCGCCCCCGACGATGACCGGCCGCCCGCGCAGCGCGGGCGCGTCCCGCTGCTCGACCGACGCGTAGAACGCGTCCAGATCGGCGTGCAGCACCGTCGCCTCGCCCCGCATCGCGTCTCCTCGCCAGATCTGTCGTCTGCGGATGATCGCACCAACCGGCGACATCGCGATCTCGGATCGATGTCCGGCCCCCGGACTACGCTCGGGTCCGTGCCGACCCTCGATGATGTGCGCCTGACGGCGGCCGGGCTGCCGGGCAGCGACGAGCGCGCCACCACGGGCGGGGCCGCGTGGTTCGTGCGCAGCAAGCTGTATGCGTGGGAGTGCCACCCGTGGCCGAGCATCCCCGACGACGTCCGCGCGGTCATCGCGAGCGAGCTCGTGGTCGCGGCGAAGGTGGCCGATCCGATCGACGCGCTCGCGCTCGTCGAGATGCGGCCCGACGTGTTCCTTCGCACGACGACCGCCTGGAACGAGCCGAAGATCGCCTTCCGCATGGCCGCGATCGAGGTCGATCATCTGGCGGAGCTCATCACCGAGGCGTGGCGCGCGCAGGCCCCGCGCTACCTCCGGCGGGAGTTCGACGCGGGGGCGTGAACCGGCCCGTGCGCGTGCAGGACGCGAGACGCGACAGAGGCGCTCGTGTCACACTGGCCGCGTGAGATTGCAGCAGATCGCCCAGCACGCGGACGACCTCGACCGCGCCGCGGAGTTCTACTCGGCGCTCCTCGAGTCCGAGCCCGTCGCGCGGTTCGATCCGCCCGGACTCCTCTTCTTCGACCTCGACGGGGTGCGCCTGCTGCTGGATCGCAACGCGCCTTCGGCGCTCGTGTACCTGCACGTCGACAACGTCCATGACACCCTGGAGCGTCTCGACGGGCTCGCCGAGGTCGTTTCACGACCGCACGTGATCTTCACCCACGAGGACGACGCGCTCGGTCCTTCAGGCCACGACGAGTGGCAGGCGTTCATCCTGGACTCCGAAGGCAACACGGTCGGGCTGATCGCGCTGCAGCGGCACTGACGAGCGGATGCCCCGTCTGCCGCGTCAGCTGTCTGGGGCGGGCCCCCGCAGCTTGGCGGTGAGTTCGCGCAGCCGCGCCAGCTCGTCGTCGCTCAGCACCGACATGCGCGTCGCGATCGATCGGCCGTGCTCCTTCGCGACGCGGCGGAACAGGCTCACGCCCTCGGGGGTCGCGCGCACGAGTGACCCGCGCCCGTCCTCAGGGTCGGGGCATTTGGTGATCAGGCCGCGTGACACCATGCGATCCACCAGGCGCGAAACGCTCGGTTGGCTGATCAGCATGTTGCGGGTCACCTCTCTCAGGCGCGCGGTCTGCTCGGGGGCCCTGGTCACCGTCAGCAGCACGTCGTACTCGGCCTGATTGAGCACCGCGGGGTCGAAGTCGATCGCGATCGTCTCGAAAACCTCGTGCTGCGCGCGGAAGAGGCTTTCCCAGGCGTCGATCGCGAGGTGCCGGTCGGTCATGCTCCCCAGAGTAGAGCTATGCGTGCGAATGCGGTGTGCGAAATGGCAGCCGATTCCGCCCGTAGGCTGAAGCAATGGCGCGTGGGTTCAGGTTCGTCTTGGCGGCTGCGATCGCGGCGGTGATCCCGCTCGCGGCGCTGGTTGTGGGGGCGCCGGCCGCAGCGAGCGAGGGCGTGGGGACCGTCTCTGTGCTCGCCGACAGCGGCGATGTCGACGCCTTCACGTTCGACAGCATGGATGCGACCTACACGCTCGGCCGCGCCGAGGACGGCACGAGCACGGCGACGGTGGTCGAGACGTTCGTCGCCGTCTTTCCCGACTACGACCAGAACCGGGGGATGCGCCGGCTCCTCCCGGACTCGTACCAGGGCGCGCCGCTCAACCCGAACCTCGTGTCGATCACCGACGAGAACGGCAACGCGCGCTCCGAAGAGGTCGAGTCCGACGATGGCGTGTATGTGATGACGTCGCGGTCGGGCGAGTATCTGCACGGCCGTCAGACTTTCGTCTTCACGTACACGCTCGAGAACGTGACGCGCTATTTCTCCGACACCGGCACGCTCGAGTTCTATTGGGACGTCAACGGCGTCGACTGGCGGCAGCCGTTCGGCACGGTTACGGCGACGGTCGTCCTCCCGGCCGAGCTCGCCGACACGCTCACCGGCGCCATGGCCTGCTATGAGGGCTATCAGGATGCCTCGACCCAATGCCCCATCTCGGCGACGACGAGCGACGGCGCGAAGCGCGTGCAGGCGATGGCAGGTCCCCTCGAGCCGTTCCAGACGATGACCGTCGCGATCGCCTTCGTGCCCGGCACCTTCGCCACCTTCGACGCGTCGTACTTCGCCTCGCCGTGGGGATGGGCGCAGGCGATCGCGGCGCTCCTGGCGCTCGGGGCGATCGTCGTCGCGGCGGTCTCGCGCCGGCGTCACCTGCGCGACGCTCCGGGGCGTCCGACGATCATCGCCGAGTACACCCCGCCCCGCCAGATCGACGCGCTCGAGAGCGCGGTGCTGCTGGGCCTGACGCCCAAGGCGATTCCCGCTGAGGTGCTCGAGCAGGCGGTGGTCGGCAGCATCCGGATCGTCGAGGGCGACCGCTCCTGGACGGGCAAGGTCAAGCTGAAGGCTGTGCTCGTCGACCTCTCGCGCGCCGACGGCGACGGGCGGATGCTGCTCGAAGGCCTGTTCCCGTCGGGCATCCCGGGCGAGGAGTTCGAGTTCGGCAGCGCCAGCAGCCGGTTCTCGACGACGGCGCAGGCGATCCTCAAGGCGGCGAACAAGGAGCTCGACCGGCGCGGCTTGCGGCGCAAAGTGCCCGCCTCGGCGCGGGCGCTGCCGCTCGTGCTGACGCTCATCGCCGAGGTCGCCCTGTTCGTGTTCGGCTTCGCGGCGCTCGCCGCGTTCGTCGACCCGCTCTGGCCGATCCTCGCTATGGTGTTCGGCGCTCTCGCGTTCATCGCCGTCGTCGCGCTCGTCGCGCGCAAGCCCCTCACCGCCGAGGGGGCTGAGGTGCGCGACCACCTCAAGGGGCTGCGCGAGTTCATCGAGTGGGCCGAGGCCGACCGCATCCGCATGCTGCAGTCGCCGACCGGAGCCGAGCGCGTGCCGGTCAACCCCGGCGACCCCGCGCAGATGCTCAAGCTCTACGAGACCCTGCTGCCGTACGCTGTCGTGTTCGGGCAGGAGAAGGAGTGGTCGAAGCACCTCGCCGACCTCTACGGCCCCGACAACAACCCGTCCTGGTACTATGGCACCTCGAGCTTCAACGCGGCCGCATTCTCGGCCGGCATCGCCTCGCTCTCGGCGAGCGCGTCGGCGTCTTCGTCGACGTCGGGCGGTTCCGGCGGCGGCGGTTCCGCCGGTGGCGGCGGTGGCGGTGGCGGCGGCGGGGGCGTGTAGCCGAGCGGATGCCGCGAGCCGCGGCGCACCTCGTGCGAGCGATCCGGGATCCGTGAGATCTCGATACACCCGCGCTTCGCGCGGGCACTCGGTCTTGCCGCGGCCCGCATCAAGAGTAAGGGCCGGTCGGAGAGGCTACCGACCGGCCCTTGTCCCTTGCACCAAGAGTGTCCTGCAATCACATGTCGGGAACCGCCACAGCAAACGGTTACCGTGAGAGCATTCTATAACGGCGAGGTAACGATCGCAAGGATTCTCGTTACCTTTTTGTGATCGGACCGTCGAGTGTCGTGTCTCACTCGACCTGCGAAATTCTCACCGATCCGGAAATCGTCTCACTCCACCCGAAAATTCTCACGCGACCTGATCGTTGCCGTGGCGTGTCTCCGAAGCGTGGCCGCGCCCGGGAGTAGCTTGACGCGCAAAGCCGGAGGCATCGCCCGACGGAGCAACATGTGGCGGTCGCCTCCGTAGAGGAGGTGCGCGATGACTCTGACCGAAAGCTGGCTGGCGGCGATCGACGGAACGAACGCTCTCGCGAGCACGATCGAGTTTTCCAGACACGGCCTCCTCCAGCACGCAGATCCCGTCGACGCGGCGCGCGTGATGTTCGAGGATGCGGATCCGGTGCGCGAGTTTCCGTCCTGGCCGGGCAAGCGCAACTTCGAGGGCAAGCTGTGGATGGCCTCGACGAGCCGGCACGTCCCGTTCGAGTCGTTCTGGGAGCGCATCATTGTGATCGCAGAAACCCCAGAGCTCGTCGCACCCGTGAGCGACGCCGTCCTCTCCGTGATCGCCCCAACGGATCCGACCAAGGTGTCGATGCAAACCAGTGAAGCACTCGCTCAGCTGCGCGCGCTTATCCAAGGACAGCTCGGTAGCTTTTCTCGCGGGCTTGTGCTCGTGATCACTGGGCTTACGGGGACGCTAGTTGCGATTCTGCTCTACGGTCTCGTCATGATGCGTCGCAAGGACTTTGGGAGACGGCGAGCACTCGGAGCAACGCGCGGCCTGATTGTCGTGCTACTCGTCACTCAGACAGGGCTACTGGCCCTCGCCGGCATCGCTCTCGGGCTAGGAGTATCGTTGCTCACCCTTACCGTCATTCGTGCGCCGCTGCCGGGAATGGAGTTCACCGCTGCCCTCACCATCCTCGCTCTCGCGGCCTCGCTTGTCGCTGCGCTCGTCCCCGCGCTCATTGCGAGCCTGCGCGAACCCATTCGCGAGCTACGCGTCCCGTAGTGCGCCGACGGATCGCGCCTGTCATCTACCAATAGGTGACGAATGTCTCGGGGTCCGGGCACGATTCAAGAATCTCGTTCATGCGGCCCGAGCTTGCCAGAGCCTGGGCGGCGTCTCGGTGGGGTGACCAGCGAGACTCCGCCGGAGAGCCAAGATAGGACTGGAGTGACGGTGCGTCCGAAGTGTCGAAACCTGCCTCAGTCAGGCACCGTGCGGCCTCGACCTGGAGATGAAATAGGCGCGTTAGGGTCTCGCTCGATGGCGGTTGTCCACAAGCGGGGCACGCTTCGAGCAAGCAGTCGCTTGCTGCTTGGTTGTACCCCTCCATCTGCTCATCGGTCAACTCGATCGCCGTCGAGCCATCCTCCTGAATTTCACTGTCGTGAGATCCGACGGTCGCTGGTGCGGGTGCGCCGGTATCGGTGCGGTCAATGCCGGCGGACCTGGCGGCAGGACATAGGGCAGTGGGAGCTCCTGCACCCCCGCCGCCCGCGCGAGCTCTTGACTCGTCAGCCGGGAGATGCATTCCGGACGCGGGGAATCAGGGAGGATGCGCGTACGACAAGCGATGGCGTTGCGACGTGTTCGCTCTCCACGGCCGAGCCGGAGTGATCGAGGAGGAGCTGTGCTGCCAGGCTGCCGATCGCGGCGTTGCCGGGGTCGACGGTGGTGAGCGCGATCTCTCGCAGTCCTGAGAGAAACGTGTTGTCGTATCCGGTGACCGCAACGTGCTCACCGGTGCGTTCCGAATAGCTGGCGATGGCGGCCATCGCACCCACAGCGGCGAGGTCGTTCACCGCGGTGATCGCCGTGGGCGGCTTGGGCCCGTCGAGCAGAAGCCCAGCCGCTCCAAAGCCGGCTGATTCGGAGTAGTCCGAAGTCGAGACGCGGATGTGCTCGGTGAGCCCGAGTTCGGTCATCGCCTCCCGGTAGGCCTCGGCTCGCGCCGCGGCGACCGCGCCGCCCGCACCGCCGACGTGGGCGATGTCTGTATGTCCGAGTTCCGCCAGATGCCGGACGACGAGTCGCATGCCGGCCGCGTCGTCACTGCGGACGACCTGCGCCTGGGGAAGGCCATCAGGGATCGCGCTGGCGACGACGATGGGAGCCTCGAGTGCCAGCGACGCGATATCGGGCATGTCGGGGACGGATCCGACGATGAGGATCCCCTTCGGTCGGAGGTCGTGGAAGAGGCCGAGAAGTCTGCGGTCGAGGAAGTGCTGATCATCGAGTCGCGGGAGCGTCGCGCTTGTCATCAGACTCACCTCGCCCGCTGCGGCAAGAGCGAGACGCGCCGCATCCACGATCTCGGCGAAGAGCGGGTTGTGCAGGTCTGCGACGAGGATCGCGAAGAAGCCGCCGCCGCTGCCGGCCAAGGATCGCGCGACGAGGTTCGGGCGGAATCCGAGCACGTCGGCGGCTTCGAGGACGCGTGCGCGGCGGGCTTCGCTGACCGTGTGGGGCTTTGCGTAGACCAGAGAGACCAGCGACTTCGACACCCCCGCGAGCTCTGCGACATCACGAATCGTCGGGCGCTTCGTCACCTGACCCTCCACATCCTCGTTACTCGGCCCGTCGTTCTAAGTTATCACGGGGCGGATTCATCGTTCACGAAACGAGAGATTGCTCTTGACATCGGGCGCGATGCATATAAGTATGGCGGAGACATGGACCGGTCCAAGAACCGATCCGGCAACGAGGCCAGCCTCGGCCGATCCGGTGTCTCATGGGTCGTTCTCATTCCGAGTAGCAACGAAGGAAATTCAATGAAGAAGTTCACTCCGCTGATCGTCGGGATCGGCGCACTCACGCTCATTCTCTCGGCGTGTTCCGGTGGCAGCAACCCCGGCGGCGACGCGAACGGCGGCTCAGGCGTCGAAGGCCAGAAGGTGTTCATGCTCCTGCCGAACTCGACCACGACGCGCTTCGAAGCGCGCGACGCCCCGTACTTCGAAGAGGCGCTCGCGACCGAGGCGCCGGACGCAGACCTCACCGTGCTGAACGCAGACGGTGATCCCGAACGGCAGCAGCAGCAGGTCGAGGACGCCATCACGCAGGGCGCGTCGGTCATCGTGCTGGTCTCGGCCGACGCCAACCTGGCGGCGGGCTCACTGGCCATAGCCGATCAGGCAGGCGTGCCCGTCGTGCTGTACGACCACGACGCCATCGGCGGTCCCGCTGCTGCGCAGGTCGTCTTCGATTCGCTCGCCGTGGGTCAGGAGCAAGGCAAGCGCGCCGCGGAGCTGATCGGGGCCATGGATGGCGACGCACTGAAGGTCGCCCGCATCAAGGGCAACCCGGGCGAGTACGGGACGGGCCAGTACACGAGGGGCCAGGACGAGTACCTCCAGCCCCTCATTGACAGCGGCAAGATCGACGTCGTCTGTGAGCAGAACATCACCAACTGGGACCCGGTCCAGGGCCAGGCCTTCATGGAGGACTGCCTCGCGCAGCAGAGCAATGACCTTGACCTCATCGTGGCGATGAACGATGGGTTGGCGGGTGCGTCGATCGCGGCGCTGACCACTCAGGGGCTGGAGGGGACGATCCCCGTCACAGCCGGTCAGGACGCGAACGTCGAGTCGCTGAACTACATCGTCCGGGGCTTCCAAGACAACACGATCTTCAAGGATCTCCGCCTTGAGGCGGAGGCGGCCGCGAAGGTAGTCGCCGCCCTCCTCGCGGGCGACCCCGTGCCGGCCGAGTTGATCAACGGCGAAGTCGACAACGAGTTCCAGCAGGTGCCTGCCGTCTTCCTCCCCGTGCGGAGTGTCACGCTCGACAACATTCAGGTCGTCGTCGACGCCGGCGTGTGGACCTGGGAGCAGATCTGCCAGGGCGCCGAGCAGACCGAGACCTGCGTGGAGAAGTTGCAGTGAGCGACAACACCGCACAGGTGGTCCGGCCCTCGCGAGAGTTCGAGGGCCGGGCTCCCCTGCTCAGCCTCACCGGCATCAAGAAGTCCTACGGAGCCGTCAACGTGCTCAGGGGCGTGGACCTTCAGATCCGCCCCGGTGAGGTCGTGGCACTCGTCGGTGACAACGGGGCGGGCAAGTCCACCCTCATCAAGACCGTGGCCGGCATCGTTCGGCCCGACGAGGGGGAGTACCTCTTCGATGGCCGCGAGGTTGAGATCAAGTCTCCGCACGACGCCACCGCCCTCGGCATCCAGACGGTCTATCAAGACCTTGCGCTGTGTGACAACCTCGACGCCGTGCAGAACCTGTACCTCGGCCGGGAGCTCGCGGGGGCGCCGCTGCTCGGACGCCGCATCCGTCGCGCCGAATCGCAGAAGCGAGCGAAGGAGGTGCTGAAGCAGCTGCGGCTCGACAGCATTTCGCTGACTCGCCCCGTGGGCGCTATGTCGGGCGGACAACGTCAGAACATCGCGATCGCCCGCTCGATCCTGTGGAAGCCGAAGCTCGTGCTCCTCGATGAGCCCACCGCCGCGCTCAGCCACAGCGCGGCAGCACAGGTCGGCGAACTCATCAAAGGGCTCGCCGCCGACGGCCTGGGGGTCCTTGTCGTCTCGCACGACATCCACCAGTTCGTCCTCGACGTCACCGATACCACCTACGTCCTCCGGCTGGGTCGGGTCGCCGCTCGGTACAACTCCAAGGAGGTCAGCGGCGAGACCATCGTCAATGCGATGGTCGGCGGCAACGAGGGAGTGAACTCAGCGCGATGAGCACCACCAACACCACAGGACCCGGCGGCACGCTCGGCGTCTGGGACCCGGCCACAGACGCCGCGATCGAAACGCCTTCGGGAACCATTCAGACTCCCGTCCCACGCCGCCGAGAGGTCCTCGTCGCCCTGGCGACCAACTTCCGAGCGCTTCCCGTGCTCGTGGCCCTCCTCGCGCTGGTGATCTTCTTCTCCACCCAGTCCGATGTGTTCCTCTCCAGCCGAAATATCTCCAACCTGTTGGTGCAGACGGTCGTCACCGGAACCATCGCCCTCGGACTCGTATTCATACTGCTCGTCGCCGAGATCGACCTGTCCGTCGCTGCGATCAGCGGTGTCACCTCCGTGCTCATGGCCAAGCTGGTCGTCGAAGCGGGGTTCCCCGGATGGTTCGCGGTCGTTGTGGCGATCGCCCTCGGAGCGCTCATCGGAACGTTCACGGGAGCATGGGCAACGCGATTCCTCGTTCCAACCTTCGTCGTGACACTAGGACTCGGCCTCGTGCTCAATGGCATTCAGCTGGCGCTGCTGCCGGACGCAGGGCGATACAGCCTGCTCGGCACCGGCATTGTGGACATCGCCGGAACCTACCTGACAGGGGTCTGGTCATGGGTGTTCCTGATCATCGTGGTGGCCGCGATCGGCTTGCTCGCGCTCAGCCGCCACAACCGCAGCCGGACCTTCGGCATCGAGTCCTCGCTCCTGCGCATCGTCATCTTGCCGGTCGTGGGAACGCTCGTCGTGGGCGGCATCCTCGTTGCGGCGCTGAACACCAGTCAAGGCGTGCCCGTTCCGGTCGTGATCTTCATGGTGCTGCTCGGCCTCGCCGGCTATCTGCTCAGCGAGACCCGGTTCGGTCTGCACCTGTACGCGGTGGGCGGCAAAATCGACGCCGCCTCTCGCGCGGGGATCTCCGTCGCTCGCATCAAGATGATCGCGTTCGCGTTGAGCGGTGGCCTCGCCGCCCTCGCCGGTGTGATCGCCGCCTCCCGCCTACTCGGCGTCTCCGTCTCCTCCGGTGGGGGTATCGGCGGCGGGGCGCTCCTGCTGAACGCGATTGCCGCCGCCGTCATCGGCGGGGTCAGCCTGTTCGGCGGCCGGGGCCGCGCGTCCTCCGCACTGCTGGGGGCGCTCGTCATCGGCACCGTGAGCAACGGACTCAACCTCATGGGCGTCGAGACCCAGGTGCAGCTCGTCGTCACCGGCGTTCTGCTGGTGCTCGCTGTCACCCTCGACCGCACCATTGAGCGGGTCACGGGCCCCACCAAGTAGACAACATCCGATTCGAATCTTCAGGAGAAACACGTGACCGCCTCCGGCGACAATCCCCGCACCGTAGGTGTCGGCCTCATCAGCGTCGGCTGGATGGGACGACTGCACAGCCGTGCCTACTCTGTTCTGCCCTTCTTCTTCCCCGAGCTCGGGATCCGTCCGCGCCTCGTCGCTGCCGCCGACACCGCGGCGGCAGGTCGGGAGTATGCCCACCGGGTACTCGGCTTCGCGCGCACCTACTCGGACTATCGCGAGGTTCTCGCCGACCCCGAGGTGGACGTCGTGTCCATCTGCGCGCCGAACTTCCTGCACGCGGAGATCTCCATCGCCGCGGCAGAAGCCGGCAAGCCGTTCTGGGTGGAGAAGCCGGTAGGCCGCTCCGCGATCGAGACCGGGGCGGTGCGAGACGCGGCCGTCACGGCGGGCGTGCCCACCACGATCGGCTTCAACTACCGTCACGTCCCGGCCGTCGAGCACGCTCGCCAGCTGATTGACGACGGCGTCCTGGGCACGATCACGAACGTCCGCGGCCGCTTCTTCGGGGGCTTCTCCTCCAACCCCGATGATCCGTTCACGTGGCGCTTCGAGCGTGAGCAGAGCGGCAGCGGAGTCCTCAATGACCTGATGGGCCACCTGGTCGACCTGATCCACTATCTCCTCGGGCCCATCGCGTCGGTGACCGCGGTCACCGGAACGTACATCACGGAGCGCCCCGGCCTGAAGGGCACCGCGCAGGAGGGGGCGCGCATCCCTGTCGAGAACGAGGACTACTCGACCATGCTGATCCAGTTCGACGACTCCGCCGTCGCCGCCGGCGCGCTGGGCAGCCTGGAAGCGTCCCGCATCGCCGTGGGGCCCAAGTCCGAGTACGGCTTCGAGATCTTCGGAACCGAGGGATCACTGCGCTGGGAGTTCGAACGCCTCAACGAGCTCGAGGTCGCAATCGGCCGCTCTGGCTCGCACGTCGGCTACACGCGCGTGTTCGCCGACGCCAGCTTCCCCGAGTACGGGCGCTTCCAACCGAGCTCCGGCACTGGAATGGGGTACGACGACCTGAAGGTCATCGAGGCCAAGAAGTTCCTGGCCTCCGCGACGGGCGACGCAGAGGGGTCCAACATCGCCGACGCGCTGGCATCCGCTCAGGTTCTGGCCGCCGCCGAAGAGTCCGCCAGCACCGGTCAGTGGGTGCCGACTCCGGTCGTTCCGGGCAACACCAGCAACACCAAGGAGAAGGTCGCGTGAGCACGTCTGCCAAGATCGCCGGGGCCCCGATCAGCTGGGGTATCAGCGAGGTCCCCGACTGGGGCGTTCAACTCTCCCCGGAGCGCGTCCTCTCCGAGATGCGCGAGCTCGGCCTCGCCGCCACCGAGATCGGCCCCGATGGCTTCCTGCCGCCGGCGCCCGCCGACAAGGCGCGCACACTGGCTGACTACGACCTCACGGCCGTCGGCAGCTTCGTTCCGGTCGTGATGCACCGGGACGACGTCGACCCGCTCCCGCGCATCCTCCGGGAGCTCGACGACTACGAGGCCGCGGGGGCAGACATCCTCATCGTGTGCGCCGTGACCGGCGAAGACGGCTATGACACGACCCGCGAGCCGATGTCTGACGCGCAGTGGTCGACTCTCCTGTCCAACCTCGACAGGATCGCGGAGGCAGCGCGGGCGCGCGGAGTGACCGCCGCTCTGCACCCGCACGTGGGGTCGATGGTCGAGACGGCCGAGGACGTAGACCGGGTGCTGGCCGACTCGTCGGTCCCGTTCTGCTTCGACACGGGACATCTCATGATCGGAGGCACCGATCCGGTCGCCTTCGCGCGTGACAACGCCGCGCGAATCGCGCACACGCATTTGAAGGACGTCGCCATCGCCGGGATGCAGCAGGTGAAGGACGGCGAGATCACATACTTCGACGCGATTGTCGCCGACAGCCTCTACCGTCCCCTCGGGCAGGGCGACGTGGATGTTCGCGCCATCGTGAAGAGCCTGATCGACAGCGGCTACACCGGCTGGTTCGTGCTGGAGCAGGACAAGGTCGTCACCGAGGCACCGGCAGAGGGAGAGGGCCCTGTCGCCGACGCGCGGCAGAGCGTGACCTTCCTGCGTGGCGTGCTCGACGAACTGGAGACGGTTCCCTCATGAGCGGATTGAGAATCGGCGTCGTGGGACTGGGTCGCGTTGGGGTCATGCACGCCCGCAACGTCGCCCAGGCTGAGGGCGTGTCCGAGGTCGTGCTGATCGGCAGGGACGCGGCGAAGACCGAGCGCGCGGCGGGGCTGGTGCGAGCGTCCATCTCCCCGGGCGCCCCGGCCGAGCTGGCAGGCGAGTTCGCGCCGGTCGGCGCGACGCCGGCCGCGGTGCGCGCCACCACGAGCGGCTTCGAAGAGGCGCTCGGCAGTCTCGACGGCATCGTCGTGGCCACCTCGACCGAGACTCACCCCGAGTTCGCGGTGTCGGCCGCGCGGGCCGGAGTCCCCGCGCTCGTCGAGAAGCCCCTCGCGCTGGACCTGCCCACGCTCGAGGACACGTGCCGACGGCTGGAAGAGACCGGTTCGCCGGTCATGATCGCCTTCCATCGCCGGTACGACCCGGCCCATCGTGCGCTTCGGCACCACATCGAGCGCGGCGACGCCGGAACGGTGCGCATCGTCTCGGGCACAGATCACGACCGGCTGCCCCTCGACGTCGACTACATCCCCCGGTCGGGCGGCATCTGGCGGGACCTGCTCATCCACGACTTCGACATCATCCCGTGGGTCACCGGTCAGCGCATCGTCGCCGTCACCGCGCAGGGCTCCGTACTGGATGCCGCCGCTCACGCGGAGCACGGCGACGTCGACACGGCCGCCGCCATCCTCCACCTGGAATCGGGCGCGATCGCGACCGTGACGGGCACGCGCCGGAACGACGCCGGTCAGGACGTCCGTCTCGAGGTGTTCGGCAGCCGCGGCACGTTCGGCGCCGGCCTCAGCGAACGCACCCCGGTGACCTCGACCGAGCCAGGCGCCAGCGCACCCCCATCTCCCTACCAGCAGTTCATCGACCGGTTCGAGCCGGCCTTCCGCCGGGAGATCGAAGCGTTCGTGGCGCTTGCCGTGGGCACCGGCGGCAATGACAGCCCGCCTCGCGCGGGCGTGGACGCGTTGCGGATCGCCCTCGCCGCCGCCCGCTCGGTCGATGAGGGGACGACGATCGCCATCACCGAAGAAGCCCTGGAGACCGCGCCATGAGCACCCCCATCCGCATCGGCCTGATCGGCACCGGCCGCGTCGGCCAGGTGCACGCCCGCAGCGTCGCCGCCATCGACGACGCCGAGCTGACGTGGGTGTGCGACCCCTTCGTGGAAGGCGCGAGAGCGCTCGCGGCGCGCCACGGCGGCCGGGTCACCGCCGACGCCGGCGACGTGTTCGCGGCGGACGACGTCGACGCCGTCATCATCGCGTCGCCGACGCCGACGCACGTCGCGCTCATCGCCGCAGCTTTGGATGCCGGCGTCCCGGCGCTGTGCGAGAAGCCGATCGACCTCGACATCGACAAGGTCGACACGCTCCGCGCGCGGGCCGCGGCATCCACCGTGCCCTTCGCGCTCGGCTTCAACCGGCGCTTCGACCCGCACTTCGCCGCCCTGCACCGTCGCGTCGTGGAGGGCGACATCGGCCGGCTCGAGCAGCTCGCCATCACAAGCCGCGACCCCGCCCCGCAGGCGAAGGAGTATGTCGAGTCGTCCGGCGGGATCTTCCGCGACATGACGATCCACGACCTCGACATGGCGCGCTTCTTCGTTCCCGACATCGTCGAGGTGACCGCCCGCGGGGCCAACCAGTTCGACGCCGCGGCCCGCGAGCTCCGCGACTACGACGCCGTGCAGCTCATCCTGCGCGGCGCCGGAGACGAGCTGATCACGATCACGAACTCGCGCCACAGCGCGTACGGGTACGACCAGCGCCTCGAGGCGTTCGGCGATCGCGGGCTGCTGCAGGTCGGCAACGTGGGGCCCGACGTCGTGCGCGGCTACTTCGAGCGCTCCGTCGAGGCGGCCGGGCCGTACCACTCGTTCTTCGTCGAGCGGTACGTCGACGCCTACCGTCTGGAACTGGTCGAGTTCCTCAAGGCCGTGCGCGGCGAGACATCGACGAGCCCCGGGTTCGAGGACGGGCGGGCTGCGCTCGTGCTCGCGAACGCGGGGCAGGAGGCGGCGCGCACCGGCGCCAGCGTGCGAGTGGACCTGAGCGCATGAGCGCCCCATCTCTGATCGCCACCTGCTGGACGAGCGCGGGCGCCGTCAAGCCCCTCGATCAGCCCGAACGCAGCCCGCACGACCCACTCGACCGGGTCGCGGCCATCGCCGATACCGGCTGGAACGGGTTCGGCTTCAGCCAAGACGACCTGCGCGTGGTCGACGAGACGATCGGGTTCGGCGCCCTGCGCGCGGCCGCCGAGGCGCGCGGGCTCACCCACATAGAGGTCGAGCTCGCCAGCGGTTGGTGGACCTCGGACGAGGGCGCCTGGCGCCCGACCTGGGAGCTGCTGCTGCGCGCCGCCGACGAACTGGACGCCGAGTTCATCAAGGTCGGAACCTCCTTCGGAGACCCGGTCGACGACCTGACGCCGTTCGTCGAGCCGATGCGACGCATCGCCGAGGAGGCGGATGCCGTCGGAACGAGGATCGCCCTCGAGCCGTTGCCCTTCGCGATGATCGCGTCGATGCCGCAGGGGGCCGACCTGATCCGCGCCGTCGACCATCCTGCCGCCGGCCTCGTCGTCGACTACTGGCACGTGTTCCGCGCGGGCACGTCGCTGCAGGAGCTCGCCGAGCGCGTGCCGGTCGACATCGTGTTCGGCGTCGAGCTGAGCGACGCGCGCAACGAGCAGGTCGGAACGCTGTTCGAAGACACGCGTGACCGGCGCACCCTTCTGACCGAGGGCGACCAGGACGTCGCGGGCTTCATCCGGACGCTGCGCGAGATGGGGTACACGGGCGCCTGGGGCGTGGAGATCCTGTCCGCCGAGCACCGCGCCCGGCCGTTGCGCGAGGGACTCGCCCTGTCCCGAGACTCCGCGCTGCGAGCGTTCGAGCTGGCCGAGCGATGACCCATTCAGACAATCACGGAAGGAACGCTATGACGCAGCCCTGCATCCACAAGGCAGGCCAGTGGGACACGATCACCCCCGAGATCGCGGGATGGAGGTATGTCAGCTTCTCGGTCAAGACGCTCGCGCCCGGCGAGACCTTCACGCTGCCCGCCGACGAAGAAGAGCACGCGTTCGTGCCGCTCAGCGGCGCCGTGACGGCGTCGGTGGAGGGCGACGAGATCGTCTTCGGCGGCCGCGCGAGCGTTTTCGACGGACTCGGCCACACCCTCTATGTCGGCCGGGACACCGAGATCACGGTCACGGCGGCGGATGCCGTCGAACTGGCGATCGCATCGGCGCCGGCCACCACGAAGCATCCGGTCCGTCTCGTCACGCCGGACGACCTCCCCGTCGAGGCGCGCGGAGGCGGGAACGCCACCCGCCAGGTCGCCACCCCGATCCCTCCCGGGTTCCCCGCCGACCGGCTGCTCGTCGTCGAAGTGTGGACGCCCGGCGGCAACTGGTCGAGCTTCCCGCCGCACAAGCATGAACACGATCACGACGGCGAAGCCGAGCTCGAGGAGACCTACTACTACCGTCTCCGCGACCCGGAGAGAGGGTGGGCCATCCAGCGCGCGTACTCGCCGGAACGCGACTTCGAGCTCTCAGAGGTCGTTCGAGACGGCGACATCTGTACCTTGCCGTGGGCGTACCACACGACCGTCGCCGCGCACGGACACGACCTCTACTACCTGAACGTGCTCGCCGGCCCCGCACCGGAGCGCACGCTGCAGGCCTTCCAAGACCCGACCCTGGCACCCCTGCAGGACGGCTGGCCGGCCCTCGGCGTCGACGCCCGCGTCCCCTTCATCCCCCGCTATCCGGAGGGCGCACCCTCCCCTGAAAAGGACTGATCGCAATGTCGCAGAACACGTCGCACCCCACGATCCGACTCACCGTCGGCCAGGCCGTCATCCGCTTCCTCCAGGCTCAGTACGTCGAACGCGACGGCACGACCGAGAAGTTCTTCGGCGGCGGCTTCGGCATTTTCGGTCACGGCAACGTGGCCGGTCTCGGGCAGGCCATGCTGGAGTACCAAGACACCTTCCCGTACTACCAGGGCCGCAATGAGCAGGGCATGGTGCACATCGGCATCGGCTACGCGAAGATGCGCAACCGGCTCGGCGCCCTCGTGGTGTCGACCTCGATCGGCCCCGGCGCGACAAACATGGTCACCGGTGCCGCCACGGCCACCGTCAACCACCTCCCCGTGCTGCTGTTCCCCGCCGATGTGTTCGCGACACGCTCGACGGGCGCCGTCCTGCAGCAGCAGGAGCCGCCCTACGCGGGGGACGTCACCGCCAACGACTCGTTCCGAGCCGTGTCGCGCTACTTCGACCGCATCAACCGGCCCGAGCAGCTGGCCCCGGCGCTGCTGGAGGCGATGCGGGTGCTGACGAGCCCCGCCGACACCGGCGCCGTCACGATCGCGCTTCCGCAGGACACCCAGGCGGAGGCGTTCGACTTCCCGGAGGGGCTCTTCGAGGATCGCGTGTGGCACATCGCCCGGGCCCGCGCCGACCGGGCGGCGATCGCCCGCGCCGCAGAGATCATCAAGGCAGCGACCAGGCCCGTCATCATCTCGGGCGGCGGCGTCATCTACTCCGACGCCGTCGATCAGCTCGTCGCCTTCGCCGAGGGCACCGGGATCGGCGTGGGCGTCACGCAGGCTGGAAAGGCCTCGATGCCGCACGAGCACCCCCTGGCCCTCGGGGCCGTCGGCGCGAGCGGCTCTCGCTTCGCCAACGACATCGCCCGCGACGCTGACGTCGTCATCGGCATCGGCACGCGCTACACCGATTTCACGACGGCGTCGAACACGCTGTTCGGCAACCCCGATGTGCGGTTCGTCAACATCAACGTCGCCGAGATCGACGCGCTCAAAGAGTCCGCCACACCCCTGGTCGGCGACGCCCGTGAAACGCTCATCGAACTGCTCGAGGCGCTCGACGGCTGGAGCGTGTCGGCTGATGCGCGTGCCACGAACGAGTCTCACGCGTCCGAGTGGCGCGCCGAGATCGATCGCATCATCGAGGTCGACGACAGTCCGACTCTGTCGCAGGCGCAGATGCTCGGCATCCTCAACGCCGCCGTCGGTGAGCGCGACGTGATCGTCAACGCGGCCGGGTCGATGCCCGGCGACCTGCACCGGCTGTGGCGCCCCGGCTCAACCAAGGGCTACGACATCGAGTACGGCAATTCGTGCATGGGCTATGAGATCCCCGGCGCCATCGGCAACGGCCTCGCCGATCGCTCACGGCACGTCTTCGGGCTCATCGGCGACGGCACCTACCTCATGCTGTCGCAGGAGATCCTCACCGCCGTGCAGGAGCACCTGAAGATCACGTTCATCATCGTTGACAACTTCGGCTATGGCTCCATCGCCGCGCTGTCGGAGACCCTCGGCTCGCAGACTTTCGGCACGCGCTTCCACGAGCGAGGGTCCGGTACTCGGCACGACGGGAGTCGGCTGGAGGTCGACTTCGCCGCGAACGCCGCCAGCTACGGTGCGAAGGTGTGGTCGGCCGACAACGCGACCGACTTCGCCGCCGCCCTACAAGAGGCCAAGGACTACGACGGCACGAGCATCGTGTACGTGCGCGTGGACGCGCAGGCCCGCTTCGGCGGCTCCGGCGCGTGGTGGGACGTCCCCGTCGCGGAGGTGTCGGCCCTCGAGTCGACGCAGCACGCGCGTGTCGTCTACGAGGAGAACCGTGCGAAGCAGCACCTCTACCTGTGACGCCTCTATGACGCCCCGACTCGCCCCGCGCGAGGAACCCTGGTGACCAGCCCCGCTGACGCGCTCGCCCGCATTCTCGCCGACGTCCCCATCGGGCTCATCATCGGTGGTCAGGCGCGTGCGGCATCTTGACGGCTCGACCTTCCCGGTCATCGACCCGTCGACGCTGCACACGCTGGCGGGTGTCGCGAGCGCGGGCGTCGACGACGCGATCGCCGCCGTTGATGCGGCCGACGCGGCGGCCGCCGGGTAGGCGGCCACGCCGCCACGGCAGCGTTCGATCAACCTCTCCCGCGCCTTCGACCTCATGATCGGGGCCGCGGGCGATCTCGCCACGCTGATCACGGCAGAGAACGGCAGAGTGCTCTCGGACGCACGCGGCGGGATGCGCCGTGATCCTCAAGCCTAGGCCTGCACCGCCTCCAACCGCTTCTACGTCCAGGAGGGCGTCGCCGAGCGCTTCAGCGAGGCGCTCGCCGCGAGAAGGGGGAGTCTGAAGACGGGCAACGGGCTGGCGCCCGGCGTGCAACTCGGTCCGTTCATCAACGAGCGCGCACGTGACGACATTCACGAGCTGGTGTCCACCGCCGTGGCGCCGGGCGCCGCGGCAGGCATCGGCGGCCTCAGGCTCGCGTCGCCGCGGGCGCGAGCCTCGCCGCGGCGGCGAGCAGGTCGCGGGACAGCTCCTGGCGCTGATTCGTGAGTTCGTCTGCGAGACCGGCGATCGAGACGACTCCGAGCACAGCGCCCGTCGCTGACCGCACAGGCGCGCCGAGGGCGCCGATCCCTTCGGTGACGTCGCCGTCCGAGATCGCATAGCCGCGCGCGCGTGTGGCCTCGGCGTCGTCGCGGATCGTCTGGTCGTCGACGAGGGTGCGCGCCGTGTAGCGATGTCTGACCGAGGTCGCGAGATAGCTGTCCACGTCGGCCGCGAACGCGAGCAGCGCGCGGCCCGCGGCCCCGGCGTGCAACGGCAGGCTGCGGCCGGGCTTGAGGAGCAGCACGCCGATGGCGCGGCCCTGCGCCCACTCCACGCACACGGCCTCGTTGTTGCGGAGCACCGACAGGTACGTCGTTTGCCCGGTGCGGTCGACCAGATCGGCGAGCACCTCGCCCGCATCCGCCCACTCGCTCATCGCCTCGCGCGCCGTGTCGGCCAGATGCAGCCACCGCAGGCTCAGCCCCGCGGTGGAGTCCGGCAGCGGCTCGGTGAGTCCGATGGCGTGCAATCCGTCGAGCAGCCGATAGACGCTCGGCCGCGGCACGCCGATGCGCTCGGCGATGTCGGCCGGGGTGAGCGGGCCCTCTTTGCTCAGCACGTCGATGACCTCCGACGCCTTCTCGAGAACCTTCATGAGCGGGCCTGGGTGAGCGACTCGCAGCCGAGCGCCCGGCTCGCGTCCTGCGCCGCCCCCAGCACGAGCGCGGGCACGTCGAGTTCGGAAGACAGGATCTGTCCACGCAGCCCGCTGACCGAGATGGCGCCCTCCAGTTCCCCGCGGTGATTGAACACGGGGGCACCGACGGCGGCGATGCCCGGGGTCACGTCCTCGTCCGACACCGAGTAGCCAGCCTTCCTGATCGCGGTGAGGCGCCGGCGCAGCGCCGCTTCGCTCGGAATGTCCTCGCCTGACTCTCGACGTTGCGCGAACCGCTCGAGCACAGCATCCCGCTCACTTTCGGGGAGGTGCGAGAAGATCGCCAGCGGAGCGGCGCCTCGGTACAGGGGGAGGGAGTCGCCCAATCGCATCGCGAGAGAGTGCACGTCGCGCCCGTCGAGCCGCTCCACGCACACCGCCGCGTCCCCGCGCGCAAAGCAGAGGAAGGCCGTCGCGCCAGTCGCGCTGCGCAGTCGGCGCAGCCCTGGCTTGCTCGCGTCGCGCACGCTCAGCTGGTCTTCGAGCAGGCTGCCGACGCGGACGAGCTTCACCCCGAGCCGAAACGTGCCGCGGCGCGTCCCACGATCCACCCAGCCGATGTCGGTGAGGGCTCCGAGCAGCCGGTAGGTGGAGCTGACGGGTTCGTCGACGTCACCTGCGAGCTCCACGACCGATGCCTCGCCGAGGCGCTCGAGCGCGGCGATCACCGATCCGCTCTTCTCGAGGATCGCCATCCCGGCGCTGTCGCGGTCCGCGCTCATCCCCGAATTCTCACTTGTCGGACACCCCTACGTCAAGTAAAACATTACTACCATATGGACGAACTGTCTACTGTGTAGTAGATTGACGCTCACGCCGAGCAAGGGAATGTGCAATGTCGACTGTCGGAGGCCTCGTTGTCGAGGACACCACGCTGCAGAAGCTGGCGCGCCGGGCGCGCTGGCACATCATCAACACCGTCGCCTCGAGCAAGGCCGGTCACATCGGCGGCCCACTGTCGGCGACCGACCTTCTCGTCGGCCTGTACTTCCGCCAGCTGCGCATCGACCCCGCCACTCCGGACGACCCCGATCGCGACCGGTTCATCCTCTCCAAGGGGCACTCGGCCATCGGGCTGTACTCCGTACTCGCGCTGCGCGGCTTCTTTCCGGAAGAGGAGCTGCTCACCTTTGACCACGGCGACTCGCGTCTTCAAGGGCACCCCGACATGCTGCTCACGCCGGGGGTGGACTCGTCCACCGGGTCGCTGGGGCAAGGGCTGGCCTCGGGCGCGGGAATGGCTCTGGCCGCCAAGCGCCTCGGCAAGGACTTTCACACGTGGGTCATGGTCGGCGACGGCGAGATCGAGGAGGGGATGATCTGGGAGACGGTGATCTCGGCCCCCCGCTTCGGCCTCGACAACCTCACGCTCATCGTCGACCTCAACGGTCTGCAGCAGTACGGCTGGCCCGCTGCGGAGACCGATCGGTTCGACCGGAGCGAGCCCATGGGGCACGTCGACCTGCTCGCCGTGTTCCGCGGGTTCGGTTGGGATGCGGCCGAGATCGACGGACACGACTTCGACGCGATCCTCCACGCGTACGCAGCGGCGGACGCTCAGCGCGGGGTCAGCGGAAAGCCCTCGGTGATCGTCGCGCGCACGACCAAGGGGAACGGCATCTCGTTCACCCGCGGCGTCTACAAGTGGCACAACGGGGTCGCCACACCCGAACAGCTTGAGATCGCCCGCGGCGAGCTCTCCGACAAGGAGGCGAACCGATGAAGACTCAGCGCGTCGTATGGGGCGAGACGCTCGCCCGGCTCTCGGAGACAGACAAGCGAGTCGTGGTCCTCGACGGCGATCTCGCCACCTCCACCCGCGCCGACATCGTCGCGGAGCGCAATCCCGACGCGTTCATCCAGGTGGGCATCGCCGAGCAGAACCTCGTCGGCATGGCCTTCGGGATGTCCACGCTCGGCTACCGCCCGTGGCTGTCGACCTTCGGGGTCTTCCTGACCAATCGTGCCCTCGACCAGATTCGCATGCTGGTCTCGCAGACGAAGGCGCCGGTGCGCATCGCCGCCGCCTACAGCGGCCTGCTGAACGGCTCGAGCGGAAAGACCCACCAGGACATCGAGGATCTCGCCATCATGCGCGCGATGCCGAACATAACCGTCATCGCGCCGGCCGACGAGTATGAAGCCGAAGCTGTCATCCGGTGGGCGGCCGAACACGACGGGCCTGTCTACGTGCGCATCGCCCGCGACGCCGTCGCACCCGTGTTCGGCGACGGATACGAGTTCGAGCTCGGACGACCGGCGCTCGTGCGCGACATCGACAGCGTCGGCGCGATCTCGACCACTCTCATCTCGACCGGTGTGCAGACGTCGCGGGTGCTGGAGGCGGCCGCGTTGCTGGCCGCGGACGGCATCCAGGCGCGAGTCATCCACCTCGCGACGCTCAAGCCCCTCGACGCTGACGCCCTGGCCGGGTTGATCGGCGACGAGACGCACGTGATCACGGTCGAGGAGCACAGCCGCATCGGCGGACTGGGCGGCCTCGTCGCCGAGGTCCTCGGTGAACGCGGCGGCGCCCGACTCACCCGCATCGGACTCACCGACCGCTGGTCGGAGTCGGCGCCCAACGACTTCCTGCTGGACAAGTACGGGCTGTCGCCGGTGAGGGTCGCCGAGCAGGTCAAGGCCAGCCTGCCCACACTCGTGACGTGATCATCAGAGACGTCGAGTGCACGCCCCGACGCCTCCAGCCGAACAACCGAGAGAAGCACCACATGCACCATGCCCGCCCCACGTCATCCGACGTCGCCGAGCTGCTCGCCGATCGGGCGGAGTTCATCCGCACCGAGACCGTCCGGCTGATCGAGATCGCGAAGGTCGGCCACTACAGCTCGGTGTTCTCGGCCGCCGAGATCTTCGCGGCCCTGTACTACGACGTCATGGCACTCGACCCTACGCAGCCCGACTGGGCCGACCGAGACCGCTTCCTCATGGGCAAAGGACATGCCGCCGTGGGCCTGTACCCCGTGCTCGCCGACCTCGGCTACTACCCGCCGAGCGCGCTCGACGACTACGCGCACCTCGGCAGCGCGTTCGGCGATCATCCTGACATGACGAAGATCCCGGGGATCGACTTCAGCTCAGGATCGATCGGGCACGCCCTCTCGAACGGGGCGGGAATGGCGCTTGCTGGCCGGATGGCCGGCAGGGACTTCTCCGTCTTCGTCATGGTCGGCGACGGCGAGATGCAGGAGGGCCAGGTGTGGGAGGCTGCGCTCTCCGCCGCGCACCATCGACTCGACCGCCTCGTGGCGATCGTCGACCGCAACGGCTTCCAGCTCGACGGCGGTGTTGACGAGGTCATCGGCATCGAGCCGCTCGCTGACAAATGGCGTGCCTTCGGCTGGCGCGTCGAAGGGATCGACGGGCATGACGTCATCGCCGTGCGTGACGTCCTGACGGCGGCGAAGCGGCGCGAGCCGGACGGCATCCCGACCTGTGTCATCGCCCACACGAGCAAGGGAAAGGGAGTGTCGTACATGGAACGCGAACCCGGATGGCACCTGGGGTATCTCGAACCGAACGACGCGAAGCGGGCAATCGACGAGATCCGGGGGCGCCGCGCATGAGCACCATGACGCTCGAGCCCGGATCGTGGCAGTATCGGGCACTCAACGCCCTCAACCCGGGCCTGGACTACCTGTCGATGGGCCTGGACGATCTCGTCAAGGCGGGCGTGCCCGTCGTCGCTGGCACCGCCGACGTCAAGTATTCGAACGGACTCGTGACGTTCCAGGAACGGCATCCGGACCGATTCGTGCAGTTCGGCATCTCGGAGCAGCACATGGTGTCCGCCGCGGCGGGCATGGCGACGACGGGCGTCATGCCGTTCGTCGCGACCTTCGCCTCGTTCCTGGGGCTTCTGTGTTGCGAGCAGATTCGGATGGATGTCGCGTACACGAAGCTTCCGGTGCGGCTCATCGGCCATCACACGGGGATCTCGCTCGGCTTCTACGGAACGAGCCATCACGCGACGGAGGACATCTCGACGATGCGGGCGATCGCAGGGCTGACCGTCGTGTCGCCCGCCGACGGGCCGCAGCTGCGCGCCGCGATCCGCGCGTCGGCTGACTGGCCGGAGCCGATCTACTTCCGCATCAGCCGAGGTCGCGATCAGCAGGTGTACCCCGACGACCTCGAGTTCGAGTTCGGCCGCGCCATCGAGCACTCCCGCGGCGCCGACCTGACGTTCGTTGCCTGCGGCACGCTTGTGCAGCCTGCCCTCGAGGCGGCCGCACAGCTGAATGCCGAGGGCCTCTCGGTCGGCGTGGTGGACATGCCCACGATCAAGCCGCTCGACGACGCGTTCGTCCAAGATCTCGCCGGGCGCACGTCGGTGATCGTGACGGCCGAGGAGCACAACATTCTGGGCGGCCTCGGGTCGGCAGTCGCGGAGGTCCTCGCCGAGCACCCGGGAGGCGCCCGATTGGCACGCCACGGCATCCGCGACGAGTTCAGCCTCATCGCACCACCGACGCACCTCTACGCCCACTACCGACTCGACGCGGAGGGTCTCGTAAGTGTCGCGCGGGAGGTGCTTCGATGAGCGGCACTGGGTGAGTGGTGAGTGCCAACTGGTGCGTCGCCTCATGACGAGGGCTCATGCAGCGAACTCGACACTGTTTGATCTCGACGGTGTTCTGGCCGATGCCGCGCATCGCCAGTGGCGCTCGCTCGAGCTCGGCCGTGCGATGGTGGCGTCCCGCCGAACTGCAGAAGCGCCGTCAAAGCTGAGGCGCGGGTGCTTTCGTCGTCTCGTTTTCGACAACGCACAACGCGGATGGTTCCGACCACAGATCGGTCGACGAAAACTGCAGATGTGTTGTCATCGGACAGTTCCTGCCTCGACGAGAGGGCTCACGCCGTGCGCTCGGTGCGCGGCGTGTTCGATGACGGGGTGCCCCATTCCTCGGCGTGGGCGATCGCGTTGTCGGCGAACCGTCGGGCGATGAGGTCGAGGCCCTCCTGGTCGGGGTGCAGGCGGTCGTAGAGAAGAGTGGTGTCGTCCTCGCCAAAAAGGTCGAGCCCGTCGAGGAGGTGAAGGTGCTCGTCTGCGCGCGCGCCGACGATCTCCGCCAGGATCTCGCGCGTGCGGATGAGAGTCAGCGCTCCAGTGTCGCGCTCGACGGCTCTGGACGCCGCGCGCGCCATGCCTTCCGTGTCTCTGGTCACGGGGCCAGGGGAGTTCTCGTGGATCGGGCACGCGACTGCGGAGATGATGACGATCGGCGTGCTCGGCTGCCCTTCACGGATGGTGTCGAGGAACGCGTGTACGGCTGGTCGGAAGGTGCGTTCACGCATGCTGTCCGCGTTGATCAGGTTGATTCCCACC
Source organism: Microbacterium sp. BWT-B31 (assembly GCF_041379855.1). NCBI lineage: Bacteria > Bacillati > Actinomycetota > Actinomycetes > Micrococcales > Microbacteriaceae > Microbacterium > Microbacterium sp. BWT-B31. Next base: position 41,480 of record NZ_JBFECU010000010.1, on the reverse strand, counting down.
TTGAGTGTGATCACGTCTGCAGGGATGTCCCTGATCATCCGCGCGACGAAGCCGTCGAGCTGTGCGTTTCCTCCGAAGGACAGGTTTCGCAGCTCCCACCCCAGGTGGTCCGCGGCGGTCATCGGCCAGGTGCGCGTCGGGGCGACGGCGTTCATGCCGTGACTGATCGAGCTGCCGTAGTGCGTCCAGCGGATTCCCTCGTTGCGAACGGGAGAGATGCTCTCTTGCGCTTGCATCGAGATGAGCCGGACCTGGGCGTTGTGGGGAAGGAAGACCTCCACGGGTCCGGTGCCGGGCGACGGGATCGCAACTGTCTCCGGTCCGCGGAGCCGAGTGTCGACGATGCTGTAGTCCGTGCCGAAGAAGATCATGCTCGGGGAGGTGAGCGTGACGATGCTCTCGGCGCCGTCCTGACGGACCACGAGCGACACGGGCGCGGGGTCCGTGCCGACGAGGGCGGTGGTCGTCGCCCCCATCGTGAGGTTCAGGGAGGGCGCGTCGGTGCGAAGCCGGATGATCACGCCTGTCGGGCATGCCTCGACGAGGGTGAAGAGCGGGTCCTGGAACTGAGCGCGGGCCCACGTCGGCAGGCGATGTACCTCGAAGCCGCCGTCCGGATGCGGTTCGAGGCTGGCTGCACCGTTGATGAACTTGTCCCAGTCGGTTCCCGATACGATCACGCGCTCAGTCCGTTCTTCGTCCGCGGCCTCTTGACCGCGATGTCGAGTGTCGATGCCGCGTCGTCGTGACGGCCGCGCACAGAGGCCCGCTCTCGGTGCCCATCCGGGAGCTTAGCGTCAAGATTGGCAAAAGTGGCACTAGTGTCACTAATGTTCAGATTGCGTTCAACGCCGCGGATGCGCATTGGCGACATGTCGATCGACCGCCAGGAGGCGCAGTGCCAGCGGGGTGGCCGGCACATTGGGAATCTCACGTGCTTCGGGGCGTCTGCAGGTCGGGGGCTCCTGCCAGCGCTCCAGAAAGGACTGGGCAATGCAGTGGTACTCATCCACGCTCTTGACGCAGTTGGCTACGCTCGCGCTCGCCTTCGTGCTGTGCACGATCATCGGTTACGAGCGGCAGCGACGCCAGAAGAGCGCAGGCTTGCGCACTCATGCCTTGGTCGGGATGGGGTCAGCGCTGTTCACGGTCGTGTCGGCCTACGGGTTTGATCCGGCGCTGAACGCAGACGGCCGGCTGGACCCTTCTCGCATCGCCGCGCAGATCGTCTCCGGGATCGGTTTCTTGGGCGGGGGTGTGATCTTCGTCAAGCGCGGCTCGGTCAGCGGCCTGACCACGGCGGCTTCGATCTGGATCAGCGCCGCCGTAGGGATGGCGTGCGGGGCGGGGATGCCGATGGTCGCGGTCTTCGCGACCCTGCTCGACCTGCTGGCGATGAGCGTCCTCACCATATGGGGTCGCCGGGTCTCGCTCGCCCATGACGATGAGGGGATCGTCGCCGTGGTGTATCGAGACGGCAGGGGCGTCCTTCGGGTCCTGCTGGAGCAGGCCGCGGCCTCTGGCTACGACGTGAGGCTGGAAGGCTCCCGTGACGTGTCGAAGTCGGACGCGAAGCCGAGAGTAGAGGTGCGCATCCGCATCGCGGGTCGGGGCAAGCCCATCGAACCTCTGCTCGAGCGCGTCATGGGCATGCCCGGCGTGACCTCGGTGCGCACCGTCTCCGAAGAGAGCTAGGACTGCTTGTCGTCGAAGCTGCGCTCCAGCGCGCGCACCGCGTCGCGCCAAGGGCCGGCGTCCAGGGAGAGGTGCAGAGTCTCCCCGCTTTCGAGGTGCTCGATCGTCATGATCTGCACGAGGCCGCCCACGAGCTCCGGCAGATAAGGGACTGCGGCATGCGCGGGATGCCGGCGAACGGTCTCGGTAACCACCTGGGCCACGAGCGCGACCTGCTGGCGGTAGAACTCCGCGATCGAGGGCTCGTGCAGCAACTGTGCCCTCAGCTTGCGTCTTCGGAGCGTGGCTGCATCAGGCGTGCGCGATGTCCGCGTGCTGCGGTTCTCGAGCACCAGGAAAAGCGCCCGGACCGGGGGAGTGCCGGACGCCAGCAGAGGCTCCATGTCGGCTCCCAGATACGGCAGCACCTCGCCATCGAACAGCACCGCCTCCTTGCAGGGGAAGTACCGGAAGAAGGTGCGCCTGCCCACGGAGGCGAGGGCCGCGATGTCATCGATCGTCGTCCCGTCGAACCCACGGGTCTCATAAAGATCCAGGGCGGCGCGACGAATCTCCTCACGCGTGCGGTCCTTCTGCTCGGCGCGCGTGGGGCGGCTCTTCGTCTTGGCGTTCGTCTTCATGGGCTCGTCCCGTTCGCAAGTGTATCGACATGGATGCGCCGAGTAGCGAAAGTGGCACTAGTGCCACTATTGTGCAGATTGCGTTCGCCGAATGGAAAGTGGCACTGGTGCCGTCATTCACCCTACGCCGACAATGTCGTTGATGTGGCCGCCCGGCCACCAGATCAGAAGGACACCCATGCCCCGCAGAGTGACCCGTGCTCTCCTCGCAGCCACCCTCATGGGAGCGCTGACGCTCACGGCGTGCAGCGCACCGGCTGCGCACGACTCGGCCGACAACGCCGCCAAGCCCGCCGCGGGAGGTGAACTCGTCGTGGGACTGGACCGAGAACTGCCTTCACTCGACCCCGCCGCCGGCCTGATCGCCTCCGCGCCCAACCTGATGCTCGCAGAGGCGCTGTACCCGCCGCTGATGCTCCCCGCGCCCGGCGGCACCTTCGCGCCGGGAGTGGCCAAGTCGCTGACCTCGGATGGCACCGCGAAGAAGTGGACACTGGTCATTCCCAATGATCTGACGTTCTCCGACGGGTCGCCGCTGACCGCTGAAGACATCCAGGCACACATCAAACGACTCTCCGACCCGGCATCGGGCTCCGCCGTGGCGGGCTCCGCTCGTCAGATCGCCGGCATGGAGCAGGTCAACGACACCACTCTGGTGTTCGACCTGGCTATCCCCAACGCGGACTTCGGATCGCTCCTGGTGCGCTCGCTCGGCATGATCACCTCGACCGAGAAGGACCCGTTCGGGTTCCCACTCGGCGCGGGCCCGTACGTCGTGAAGGACTTCGTCGCCGGCGATTCGGTGACGGTCGTCCGCAACGAGAACTACTGGGGGGAGCCGGCGAAGCTGGACAGCATCACATTCAAGATGATGCCCGACGCCGATTCACGATTCCAGAGCCTGCAGTCCGGTGACGTCGACATCATGGTGAGCGAGACTGCCAACCAGTTCAAGCAGGCCCGCGAGGACGACTCGCTCGCCGTGCACGCCGGATCGATCTCTGTAGCCTCGCTGCTCCTGAACCTGACTTCGCCGAAGTTCCAGGATCCGAAGATCCGCCTCGCCCTCGCGCAGGCGATCGACCGGGACGCCATCAATGCCGTCGTCAACCTCGGCGAAGGCAAGCCCATCGACGGCCCGTACAGCCTGCTGGGCGAGAACACGCCGAAGGTCGACTACCCGAAGTACGACCCGAAGGCCGCCGAGAAGATTCTGAAGGGCGCTGATCTCAGCTTCACCCTCACCGTGTCGAGCCTCCCCAGCGCTCTGCAGCGCGCGACCGCACTGAAGGACATGTTCGGCAAGGTCGGCGTCGACGTGACGATCGCTCCTGTCGATGCTGCGTCCTTCACCGGCGTGCTGGCCTCCAAGCAGTTCGAGGCGGCGGACTCCGTCACGTCGATTTTCAGCGACGCGACCGGCGCGGCGCTGGCCTTCGGGACTGGCGCTCCATACAACCTGATCGGCTTCAGCGACAAGTCGGTGGATGCCGCTCTCGCGGCCATCGCCTCAGAGACCGACCCCGCCGAGCGCGCGAAGGGCTTCGAGGACGTCTCCGGAATTCTGGCCGAGGACCTCCCGGCGCTGTGGATCACGGCCAGCAACTTCGGGTACATCGCGTCGTCCGATCTGGTCGGGGTCCGCGACCTGAACGGCCTCACGCTGATCTCCATCGACCCGGCTGAGATCGGCTGGGCCGGGAAGTGAGCCTCGCCTGGTTGTCGCGTGCGGGACGTTCGCTCCTGGTTCTGATCGTCATCGCCGCTCTCACCTGCCAGCTCGCGTTCCTTCTGCCCGGCGACCCGGCGCTCATCCTCCTCGGTCAGGAGTCCACTGCGGCCCAGCGTGCTGCCCTGCGCAGCGCGCTGGGCCTCGACCAGGACTTCTTCACCAGATTCGTGGGCTGGGCGGGCGGCGTCATCACCGGAGACTGGGGCACCTCGTTCACCTCTGATCGGCCGGTGCTGACAGAGATCCTCGGGCGTGTCCCCGCCACAGCCGAGCTCGTCATCCTCAGCCAGGTCATCGCCCTCGCGGTGACGATCCCCCTCGCCCTGCACAGCGCCCGCAACCCGGGAAGGGCCCTGGACCGCATCGTGTCGGGTGGGACGTTCCTCGTCGTCGCGATTCCGTCGTTCGTGGTCGGCGTGCTGCTCATCTACGTCTTCGCCGTCCAGCTCGGGTGGTTCCCCGCGTCGGGATACGTCCCCTTCGTCAAGGACCCGTTGGACAACCTGTACCGGATGGTGCTGCCTGTGCTCACGCTCGCGATCGCGGAATCGGCGGTGTATCTGCGAACGTTGCGAGGGTCCGCGATGGAGGCGCTGCGGTCTCCGTTCGCGTACGCCTCCCTGGTCAGAGGGGCGACAGATGCGCAGCTGCTGTGGCGGCGCATTCTTCGCCCTGCCGCGCCGACCCTGACCGCTCTCGTCGGCATCAACGTCGCCGTCGCCCTCGGCGGAACACTGCTCGTGGAAAGCCTGTTCGCCATTCCCGGGCTCGGGAGGTTGACCATCGCCGCGCTCGGCGGTCGCGACCTTCCGCTGATCCAGGGGCTCGTACTGTTCGCGGCAATCGTCATCGTCGTCTTCGGCATCCTCGCGGATATCGCCGTGAACCGCATCGACCCGAGGAGCTCTCGTGGTAACGCCTGACCTCGCCGCACCCGCCGCCGCGATCGGCTCGCCCCGGGCCGCGCTGCGGGTTCCCCGACTCGGATTCGTGCTCTCGGCCGGGTGGCTCATCCTGCTGTTCGTCGCGGCCGTGGCTTTCGTGCTCGGGGTCGGGGCAGATCCGCTCGCCAACAACTACGCTGCCCTGAGCCGGCCGCCCAGCGCGGCGCACCCCTTCGGCACGGACAACCTCGGGAGAGACGTACTGGCACGATCGCTCCACGGCGCAGGAGCCAGCGCGACCGTTGCGCTCGCAACTGTCGTCGTCGGTGGTGGGATCGGCATCCTTCTCGGCGTCTGGGCCGGTCTCATGCGGGGGGTCGTGGAGGGGGTCATCGGCTTCCTCACCGACGTCGCCATCGCCCTCCCGGGACTGATCGTCATCTCGACCATCGTCACCCTCACCGGGCCCAGCCTTCCTACGATCGCCCTCACGATCGCCGGGTTCTCCATCCCGGTCTTCGCGCGTCTGAGCCGCGCATCGACGCTGTCGGTCGCGACGGAGAACCACGTCGTCGTCGCACGCACCCTCGGCGCGAGCCGGTGGCGCATCGTCACTCGAGAGGTGCTGCCGAGCGTGCTGCCGCGTATGACGCCGCTCCTGATGATCTCCGTCGCAGCATCGATCGTGGCCGAGGGAGCCCTCAGTTTCCTCGGGTTCGGGCTCCGCCCTCCGCAGCCGTCATGGGGAAGCCTGATCGCGGACGGACGTGCGCAGCTCGCGGATGCTCCGTGGGTCGCGCTGTTTCCCGCACTGCTGCTGTGCCTGACCATCCTTTCCATCAACGTCCTCGGCGAGCACTTCCGGGAGGCCAAGCGATGAACCCCGTGCTTAAGGTGGAGAACCTCATCACCACCGCGACCCGTCGCGGCCTCGAGAACACCGTGGTCGACGGTGTGAGCTTTGCGATTCCCGCCGGCGGGTCGCTCGCCATCGTCGGCGAATCGGGTGCCGGCAAGTCGATGCTCATCCGTTCCATACTCGGCATCCGTCCCCCGGGGGTATCGATGCGCGTGAGCGGGCGAGTCCTGCTCGACGGGCACGACATACTCTCACTTCGAGGGCGGGACCATCGTCAAGCCCTCGCCCGCAGCGTCGGCATGGTCCACCAGGACCCGCTGCGTTCGCTCAACCCCACCTTCCGGGTCGGAACGCAGCTCACCGAGTCGCTGTCCTTCGCCGGTGTGGGGGGAGGACGGCGAGGTCGGGCTTCGCGGGCGGTCGATGCGATGCGCAAAGTCGGATTCCGCAATCCTGACGCTGAGTCTCGCCGGTATCCCCACGAGCTCTCCGGCGGGCAGCGGCAGCGCATCGGCATCTCGGCGGCGACGCTGGCTGAGCCTGCGCTGCTCATCGGCGACGAGCCAACCACCGCGCTGGACGTGACGGTTCAGAAGCGGGTGCTCGACCTCATGGACGAGATGCGCGAGCGCACCGGCGCCAGTCTCCTGCTGGTGACCCACGATCTGGGGGTGGCTGCCGAGCGATGCGAGGAGATCATCGTGATGCGCGCGGGCAAGATCGTCGAGGCGGGACCGACCTCCACGATGCTCTCGGCGCCGTCCCACCCGTATACGAGGGGCCTTCTCGAAAGCATCCCTCGCCTCGACGGCCCTCGGCCGCACCGCCTGCTCACCTCCGCGGAAGGAGCACTGTCATGAGCGCCGACGTTCTCAGCCTCCGAGACCTCGTCGTCGGATACGGCGACAGGATCGTCCTGGACGGAGTGACCTTGACCGTCCCCGCACGTGGCTGCGTCGGGCTCGTCGGCGAGTCCGGCTCAGGAAAATCCACGCTCGCCAGAACCATCCTCGGGCTGCAGAGCCCGCGTTCGGGTTCCGTTGACATCATCGATGTCGGCGGCGACGCGAAGCACCCGGTGCAGATGGTCTTCCAGGACCCGATCTCCTCCCTCGCCCCGCACCGCGCGACGATCGATATCGTCGCCGAGCCGCTGACTATTCGCGGCATCGGCACGAAACGACAGCGTCGTGAGCGGGCGCGTGAGCTCCTCGATCGCGTGGGCCTGAACCCCACGCGGTTCGCCGATGCGCGACCGACGACGCTCTCCGGCGGACAGGCGCAGCGCGTCGCGATCGCGCGGGCGCTGGTCGCCGAGCCTGCACTTCTGCTGTGCGACGAGCCGGTGTCCTCCCTCGATGTCTCCGTGCAGGCGCGTGTGCTGAACCTTCTCGCCGACCTGCGAGAGGAGGCGGGGCTGAGCATGCTGTTCATCTCGCACGACCTCGCCGTTGTGCGGATGATCGCGGACTCGGTGTCCGTGCTGAGCGAGGGGCGCATCGTCGAGAGCGGTGAGACCGAGCAGGTCATCGCCGACCCCCAGCATGAATACACACGGCAGCTGCTCGACGCCGCACCCCGCCTGCCGAGGATGGCAGCCCCAGCTGCTTCTGTGTCGGACAACCCCTTGCAGGCATCCCCGCCGGCCGCATGAAAGAAGATCGATGACACATACATTCCCCGAGGGATTCGTCTGGGGCACTGCGACTGCCGCCTACCAGGTGGAAGGCGGGTGGGACGCTGACGGCAAGGCGCCGTCGGTGTGGGACACCGCCATGCACACCTGGCTGAAGACCCCGGACGGCACATCCGGTGACATCGCGATCGATCAGTACCATCGCCTCGATGACGACCTCGATCTGCTTCAGCGACTCGGCGCCGGAGCGCACCGGTTCTCCGTGTCGTGGTCGAGGATCATCACCGATTCCAAGGGCACGGTCAATCAGGCAGGACTCGACTACTACGAGCGGATGGTCGATGGGCTCCTCGCACGCGGCATCGCGCCGGCTCTGAACCTCTACCACTGGGATACCCCGCAGTGGCTCGAGGATCGCGGCGGGATGATGGAGCGCGACTTCGCCGAGTGGCTCGCCGAGCTCGCCGCCGTCGTGGGCGCGTGTTTCGGAGACAGGGTCAGCCAGTGGTTCACGATGAACGAGCCCAGCCACCCGTCGCTCGGCGGCTACGTCGCCGGGTTCCTCCCTCCCGCGCGCGAGGAAGGCTCGGCCGGGCTGGTCACCGTGCACAACCTGCTGCTCGGGCACGGCCGATCGATTCAGGCGCTGCGCGCGGCGGGCGTCACCGGCCAGATCGGCACGATCCTGAGCCAGAGCGGCGTGGCCCCCGCGACGACGCACCTCGACGACGTACGCGCCGCAGAACGCGCCGAGCACTTCGAAGGCGGGCTCTTTCTCAACCCGATGCTCGGCCGCGGCCACCTGCCGGAGATGGCCGCGGCCCTTGGCGACCTCATCCGCGACGGTGACGAACAGACCATCGCTCAGCCCATGGACGTCCTCGGACTGAACTGGTACTCGCTGTACAGCGCGGCCTCGGTTGAGCGCGCGGCCGCGCACCTCGAAGATCTTCCTCCGCGCGGGGCGATGTTCGCCAGCCTCGCCCCGGCGACCGCCGGTCTGGGATTCGCGATCGTGCCCGCCCCCGGCCTGCCCTGGGGAGGGGCCCACCGGCAGCTCACCCCAGGCGGCCTCCGTCGCGCGCTCGACTGGATCGCGCAGACGTACCCCGACCACCCTGACATCTACATCACCGAGAACGGGGTCGGGTATCCCGAGACCGCGGATCTCGCGGGATTCGTGCAGGACGACGGCCGGATCAGGTACATGGGCTGGGCCCTCGCGGAGCTGAGCGAAGCCATCGCCGATGGCGCTCGCGTTCGCGGGTACCACGTTTGGACGAGCTTCGACAACTTCCAGTGGATGGCAGGCTTCGCTCAACGGTTCGGGCTGATCCACGTCGATCCGAAAACCCAGGTGCGCACACCTAAGGCATCCTTCGGCTGGCTGGCCGAAGCCGTGAGGACCGGGACCGTACCGCCTGTTCCCTCCGAGGAGTTGGACGGCGACCATACCGAGATCGACCTGCCCGGCGTGCGCAACGCACGGGGCCTGGGCGGTCTGCGCACGGTCGACGGGCGCTCGGTGAAAGATGGCGTGGTGTACCGCAGTGCCGGGCTCCACAAGCTCGACGACGCAGGTCGCGAGTCGCTCGAGGCCCTGGGAGTCACCACGGTCCTCGACCTGCGAGGAGAGGACGAGGTGCGCCGTGCGCCTGATCAGATCGGCGCTGTGCGCCTGGTCCACGTTCCGCTGCACACGCCCCGCCGCACGGGCGCAGGAGCTGCCGTAGGCGCGGCGGCCGACGCCGGTGCCGCGTACACGCTGCGCGACGTCTATCAGGAGATCGTGAACGAGAGAGGCCCTGCGCTCGTGACAGGAATAAGAGAGGTCGCGGCCGCAGAAGGAGCGCTGCTCGCGCACTGCACGGCAGGCAAGGACCGCACAGGTGTCTTCATCGCGGTCCTGCTCGCGGCCCTCGGGGTGCGTGACGACGATATCGTGCGGACCTACGCGGAGTCCGCCGACCGGCTCGGGGACGGATTCCTCGCCGAGGTCGTCGGCGATCTCCGCGGGAAGTCCCCGGCCGGTGCTCCCATCCCTGACAGCGTCATCAACGAGATGCTGTCATCACCCGCCGCCTACATCGAAGAGGTGCTCGCGAGCATCCGGCACGACCATTGCACCGTCGCCGCGTACCTCCTGGCCAATGGCCTCGCCGGCGAGGAACTCCGGCAGCTCAGGGACAAGCTCCTCGTCTGAGAGCTATTGGCGACGCGCCGGTCATCTACCCCAGCTGCAACAGCCGGCTCGGCCAGCGCGAGACGGACCACGAGGACCAAACGAGGTCCCGGTGTCGGCGCTGGTGTGCCTGACGCGCGGGCTTCGCCGTCGCGTCCTCGACGTGAAATCTGGCACTGGTGCCATAAGGTTGAGACAGTCACGTGCGGCTCGAGCCGCACCAAACCCATGCGGGCAAAATGGAGAGAAATGGGCGATCGATCATCGAGAGGCGCGACCCGCGCGGGCGTGAGACGACGGTTCCTGGCGGCCGGCGTGCTGCTGCTCGCGTCATTGCAGTACTTCGTCTGCACCTTCGTCGTCGCCGCCGCGTGGGCTGACCCGGCCTACGACTTGTTCGACAACTACATCAGCGACCTCGGAATCCGCACCTGCGGCCCGTACGCCGTGCGCTACGTGTGCTCGCCCCTGCACGAGGTCATGAACACCTCTCTCATCATCCAAGGCGCGCTCACGATCCTCGCCGCCGTCATCGGCTACCGGCTCATCCCTCGGTTCCGAGGCGCGATCCTCACCCTGGCCTTCGTCACGGGTGCCGGCATCGCGCTGGTCGGGCTCGTCCCCGGTTCAATCGAAGGCGGGGTGCGGGCGATTCCCGTGCACGGACTGGCCGCTTTCGTCGCCGTGACCGCCGGGGACGTCATGATCGTGCTGCTCGGCCTGGCGTTGTGGAGGGTCTCGAAGCCCGGAAGCCTCGCTCTCATCGCAGCGGCGCTGGTCTCCGCGGCATCGATGTATTGGGTCACCGTCGCCCCGCACGCGATCCTCGGCCCGGGCCTGCCGGAGCGGTTGGCGATCGACTCGTTCTTCGTCGTCTGTGCGGTCCTCGGGGTGCGCCTACTCGTCGCCGGGCGGCGGAAGCCAGAATCTGCTGCCGCCGCGGACGCTCGTCGCGACGAAGCTGTTCTCGCCTTGGAGGCCTGACTCGCACTGAAACCGGCCGCCTCACGGCCGGATCGCCTTCGCAACTGCGGTCCAGGGAACCCGTTGGTAGCGGAACGCCGATCACAGGGGATCGAAGATGGTCAGGGCGGGTCAGCCGTCCCGCCTGCCATGGATGTGCGCGGCGAAAGCGTCGATCGTGGGGGCGGCCGCGGAATCTTCGGGAACGTTGAGATACCCGTGCTGCGCGCCAACAGCCGTACGGAGATCGACCGCTACGCCCGCCTCGTGAAGAGTCTCCGCGAAGGCCTCCCCGGAAACGCGCAGCTCGTCGACATCCGCAGTGACCATGATCACCGGCGGAAAGCCCTTCAGATCGTGAGCCGCAGCCAATCCCGGCACGGCGAACACGTCCGCCGTTGCGATCGACGCTCCGAGGTAGTTCTCGTACATCGCGCGAACCGACTCCGGGCCAAACCGATCGGCGCTAGGGTTCAGGTCCAGCTTCGCCCGAAGCGCAGCGCCGGGAACCGACTGCACGGCATGCAACGTCGGATAGGCGAGCACGACCGAAGCAGGAGAAACACCATCGCCGCGGACGAGTCGCAGGCAGGCCCCTGTCGCGAGGTTGCCGCCAGCGCTCGCGCCCCCTAGGGCCCACTCTCCGGCAGTGAGTCCCGATGCCGCCGCCCAGCGGAACGCATGCTCGACCTCTTCGGATGCCACTGGGTAGTGGACACCGTCCCGGGCCGGAACGCTCGACCGTGCTGCCCACTCCGCGGGGATCGGTGCGAGTCGATAGTCGACGGAGACGACGGCGATGCCGCGTGCGGCGAACTGCCGAGCCACCCAATCGGACTCAGGCATGTTGAGGTCCCCATTGGCGAAGCCTCCACCATGGACCCATACGATCCCCGGCCCTGCGGCAGCCGATGGCAGGTAGGCGCGAACCCCAAGAACGCCATGAGGGCCTTCGAGCTTCTCCTCGCTGATCACGTAGGGGGCCTTCGGGGCGCTACCGCTCGCCGCCCCCAACGCCGCCGGAACAACAGTCATCCAGACATCATCTCAGCGACTCGCTCCGTGAGCCCGGTCCGTGCGGGTATCGCTACGAATCGGGCGAGTCCGCTCCTTCTGATACGTAGGTCTTCTGATAGGTGAGCGCGACCTCGTCGACGGACGATGACAGTTCTCGTACGACACCTTGGCCGCTTGACTCGACAACCAGCGCGAGAACACCCCGGATCAGCTGCCTCGTGTTGCGACAACTCTTGTGAGATCCGATAACAGTCGATCGTCGTGTCTGACCGTCGTGGTTGCACGCGGCGTCAGCAACTCGATCGGGTTGTGGTCCGGAGGGGTTGGAGGCGGCTTGCCATCCGGAAGGCGTCGGGCCGTTCGGATGCGTCCGCGAGGAAACCGGACAGGTCGACTCTCGACGAGAACCGTACGGCGATTTCGGCGTCGGCCAGCACGTCGACGAGGTTGATGAACCGCTGCTGAGCCTCGGCGTCGACAGCGCTGAATGAAGGTATGTCGGTGATGACCCACCGGGAGAAGGATCGCGCCCAGTCCAGGTACTCGACGGTCGAGGTCGCTGCCGAGCACAGTTGCTCGAACGTGGCGACCAACTCTCCGTCGGCGACCGACGTCACCGCGAATGATCGTCCATTGACGACAGTGCGGGTCTGCTGTTCCGGTGCGCCGGAACGGGCGGGCGTCGTCGTCCAGGTGCCGGCGGCGAAGCCGTGGTCGTGCTCTTCATTGACGGTGCGGTAGTCGACGGGACCGGCGAGGTTCCACACGTCCATGTGCTTCTTGATGAGCGCGATGCCGGGCTCGAAGATGTGGTGCCAGATCGGATTCGGGAGCAGATCGTCCGGGGCGTAGTTCGAGGTCGCGAGAACGATCAGGCCCCGCTGGAAGACATGATCGAGCAGGCGGGTGAGGAGTCGGGCGTCGCCGGAGTCGTGCACGTGGAGTTCGTCGAAGAAGAGCAGGCGGGTGTTCTGGGTGATGTCGTCGATCGCGCGTTCGACGGCGTCTCGCTCGCTTCGGCGATCGTGGATGCTGCGGTGCAGATCGTCGAAGAAGCCATGGAAGTGCACGCGGGTCTTCTTGGCCAGTGGCAGCTCCGCATAGAAGGCGTCAGCCAGCCATGACTTGCCTCGCCCGGCGTCCCCATGAATGTAGAGACTGCGCGGCGGCGACCGCCGCAAGGAGCTGCGATCGAGATCTGCGCCCAGGACTGCCAGCCGCTCGAGCAGCGCTCGCTGAGCGGTATCGAGTGCGAAGCCATTGCGCGCGGCGGCGTTCTCGACGCCGACAACAAGCCTGTTGTTGGAACGCACCCTCTGAGCGTGCCACACCGTAGCGCCGCGGCGTACGGATCGCGGCTCTCAGCCGCGCGTGGTCAGCCACTCGGCGAGAATCCGCCGGAAGGCCGCGGGCTGCTCGATCCACGGGTAGTGGCCGCAGTCGTCGATGAACCGCACATCGGCGCCGAGCACCGCCGCGTAGTCCCGCACGGGCTGGAGGCCCGTCAGCAGGTCGCGGTCCCCGCCGACGACGAGGGTCGGGGGCAGCGGTGTCGAACGGATGCGGTCGGCCGCGGCATCCGGAATGTCTGTGAACCACGCCAGGGCGGCCGCGAGGCTCATCGTGCCGACCTCGGCGTGCGAGCGTTCGACCTCGGTCCAGTGGGCGTAGGTGGCGGGCGCCTCCCGTAGGAAGGCTTCGGTGAACTCGGACTCGGTCTGCGGATCGTCGGTCTGCAGCGCGGCGAAGGCTTCGCGCGCCGCCGGGTCGGCGAATGTCGCCGCGAGCGCCTCGGCGTCCGAGACGGTGCCGGTGAGCCACGATGCGGGCGGGGTGAGCAGCGCCAGCGAGCGCACGCGATCCGGGTGCTGAGCTGCCGTGGCGAGCGCGAGTCGCGTGCCTGCGGAGTGGCCGACGATGTCCACCGTGTCGAGATCGAGCGCATCGGCCAGCGCCACCACATCCGACGCGTCGGTCCACCAGCCGCGCGAGAGGCCGCCGCTTCTCGGGGTTCCCCGCGGGTGGAGCACCACCAGGGCGCGGTCCTCACCGAGACCCGCGAGGCCGGCGAGGTACTCGGGACCGCGACAGGGACCGCCGGGAAGCACGATCGCCGGCTGCGTCGGGGCATCTCCCATGGTCGAGACGGCGAAGGGGAGGATCAGATCGTCGACGCGCACACCACAAGGGTATGCGTCGGCCGAACGGGCTTCCGACCTGCGCTCGCCCGCCTTCCGGGCCTCACCCGAGCAGGGCGTTCCACCGCAGGCGGGCAGGCTCGGCGTCGATGCGCGCGAGGGCCTGGGCGGTGTCGGCGACGGGGAATATCGTCACGAGCCTCGGCGCGGCGGTGGCGGAAGACGCGATGGCGTACGCGACGGCGCCGGGGCCGGCATCCGGATGCACCGCCACGATCGCCCGGGCTCCGTCGAGGTGCTGTGTGCGCACGGCGCAACGCTCGATCATGTGCGCCGCCGCCTCGGTCACGCGGTCCAGGAGCGTGCGCTCGCCCGCCCAGGGCGCGAACGCCTCGGACGGCAGGCCGCACGCGCGTGCGAGCTGCCCGTCCAGCCAGCGATCGCGCTTGAGGCCGTAGGGGGTCATGACCGTGGAGAGGAGGTAGCCGTACACGTGAAGCAGTCCGGCGTTGCCCTCGGGCCACGTCGCCGTCAGGCCCGCACGGGCGTGCAGGGCATCGAAGAGCGGCTCTTCGATCACGGCGGCGCCGAGGTTCTCGTCGACGACGGTCGAGCGGCCCCAGGCGTCGAAGATCCCGGCTGCGGCGTCGGCGCGGATCGCCTCGCCGAGCCACGCGTGCGCGTCGAGCGCGGCGTGCGGGTGGTGCCGGGCGAGCGCGCCGAGGGCTTCGATGGTCTGCAGCATCCGCTCAGGCTAGACGGTCGGCCGAGTGGTCGTGCGCGCGATTTCACACACTGTTAACCGCGCGCTGGCCATTTCGTCCACAATCAAGTGCAACCATGGACGCAACGTCCGCACCCGATCGGACGGAAAGCAGACCCGATGACACACACCATCGTCTTCGATTTCGACGGCACCCTCGCCCTGGGCGCCGGACCCATCGTCGCCTTCGCACACGCGGTGGCCGAGCGCGCGGGCGACGACGGGTTCGTCGCACGCGCGCTCACCGCGCTCGCCGAGTTCGAGGCGGGAGAAACCGACCACCGCGACGGCTATGACGTGGTCGGCTCGCTCGCATCCGCGCAAGGCGTCCCCGAGGCCGAACTGAGCGCCGCCTACGACGCGTCCCGCGCGCTGCTCGGCACGGCGGCCGCCGAGGTGCACGCGCCCGCCGGGCTCGCGCCGTTCCTGGCCCGTGTCGGCGCCCGGGCGCGGCTTCTGCTCGCGACCAACGCCCCCGGCGAGAGCATCGTGCCCATCCTCACCCGCTGGGGCGTCGTCGAGGCCTTCGACGCCCTCCACTTCACCGTGGGAAAGCCCGCCGGACTCGTGCCCATCCTCGAGGACGCGCTCGCATCAGGCCCCGTGCTGTCGGTGGGCGACATCGTCGAGTTCGACCTCGCGCCCGCGATGAGCCTCGGCGCCGCGACCGCGCTCGTCGGAGTCACCGCCGAGCGCGCCGCAGCGCCGGTCACGCTGCGCGGGCGCACACTCGCAGACCTCTACACCGACATCGAAGCCTGGGCCGCAGCCGCGGCATCCAGTCCGTCCGACACACACCCCCTCGAAAGGCATATCTGACATGCGTAAGTCCCTGATGTTCACAGGCATCGCGGCCGTGGCCGCCCTCGCCCTCGCCGGCTGCTCGAGCAGCGCCGAGTCGCCCGCAGCCGCCGGGACCGACACCGAATGGCCCGAGTCGATCACGATCTCGCTCGTCCCGTCGGTCGAGGGGGAGGACCTCGCCGAAGCTCTCGACCCGCTCACCGCCTACCTCTCCGAGAACCTCGGCATCGAGGTCAAGGGCGTCGTCGCGTCGGACTACGCGGCGACGGTCGAGGCGCTCGGCACCGACCAGGCCCAGGTCATCATCACCGACGCCGGGTCGCTCTACAACGCCATGGACCGCTACGACGCCCAGCTCATCCTGCGCGACGTGCGCTTCGGCGCGACCTCGTACGCCTCGGTCGCGTACACGAACAACCCCGACAAGTACTGCGACGACGCCCCGGCGATGTCGACCTACGCCGCGAGCGGGATCGAGTTGTCGTACTGCAACGGCATCGAGGAGGAGGGCGCCGAGGCCACCGGTCAGGGACCGGCCGCGCTCGACGCGCTGGAGAAGATCAGCAAGGGCACGAAGGTGGCGCTGCAGGCGGCGACCTCGCCCGCCGGCTACCAGTACCCGGTCGTGGCGATGCGCGAGGCCGGGATCGACACCGACGGCGACATCACCCAGATCCCCGTCGAGGGCAACAACAACGCCGTGCTCGCCGTGTACAACGGCGACGCCGAGGTGAGCTTCGGCTACTGGGACGCGCGCACGAGCGTCACGACGGAGGCCCCCGACGTCGCGCAGAAGGTCGTCGCCTTCGCCTACACCGACATGATCCCCAACGGCGGAGTCGCGGTCTCGAACACGCTGCCCGCCGACCTGGTGGCCAAGCTCACGACGCTGATGGACGGCTATGCGGATTCGTCGGAGGAGGCCAAGACCGTGATGTTCGACCTGGTCGGGCTGTCGGACTGGACCGACCAGACGGCGCCCGAGGAGATCACCCGCTACGGCGACATCCTCGCCCAGTTCGCCAACTGAGCGATCGGCGGACGTGGTTTGAGAGAGTCAGTGCATGCACACTGATCCGCAGCGCGCGGAGGCCGGGGCATCCCCCTCGGCCTCCGCGCCCGCATCGGCCTCGTGGTCGATCAGCCTCGACGACGTGTCGGTCACCTACCGCAACGGCACCCAAGCGCTGCGGGGCGTGAGCCTCGACATCGCGGCGGGCGAGATGGTGTCGATCGTCGGCCTGTCGGGATCGGGCAAGTCCACCCTCATCCGCACGATCAACGGGCTCGTGCCCGCGACGAGCGGCACCGTCACCGTCGGCCCGCATTCCGTGACCGGCATGCGCGGTCGGGCGCTGCGCCGCCTGCGCGGCCACATCGGCATGATCTTCCAGGGCTTCAACCTCGCCGACCGGACCAACGTGTACCGCAACGTGCTCGTCGGGCGCTTCGCCCACACCCCGACCTATCGGACTCTGCTCGGCATCACGAATGCGACCGACCGCGATCTCGCGCTGCACTCGCTCGCCTCGGTCGGCATGCTCGACAAGGTCTGGATCCGCGCGGGGCAGCTGTCGGGCGGCCAGAAGCAGCGCGTCGCCATCGCGCGTGCGCTCACGCAGCAGCCGAGCGTCATGCTCGCCGACGAGCCGGTCGCGAGCCTCGACCCGCCCACCGCGCACGCCGTCATGGACGACCTGCGGCGCGTCAACGCCGAGGAGGGGCTCACGGTGCTGGTGAACATCCACCTCATGGACCTCGCGCGGCAGTACACGACCCGCATGATCGGACTGCGCGCGGGCGAGCTCGTCTACGACGGACCCGCCGCGGCGGCGACGGACGCCGACTTCGAAGAGATCTACGGCCGGCCGATCCAGCCCAACGACAGGCTCGGATGAGCACGCCGACGAACACGGCAGAGTACGCCCTGCCGCACAAACCCCGCACGCGTGTGCGTACGGCGCTGATCGTACTGGCCTTCGCGGCATTCACCGCGGCGACGTGCCTCCCGGCGATCGGCGGCATCGAGCTGGACTTCGGCGCGCTCATCCGCAACTGGGACAACGGCTCCGATCTTCTCGTCCAGTTCCTCCACCCCGACTTCTCGTTCCTGCCGCGCACCCTGCAGCCGATGCTCGAGACCCTCCAGATGGCGCTCGTCGGAGCGTTCTTCGCCGCCCTCGTGTCGGTGCCGCTGACTCTCTGGGCGGCCGCGCCGACGAATCCGAACGGCGCCACCCGCGGCATCCTGCGCGCCGGAATCAACATCATCCGGTCGGTGCCCGACCTCGTCTACGCGACGATCCTCGTCGCAATGGTCGGGGTCGGCGCCCTCCCGGGTGTGCTCACGCTGTTCCTCTTCGACATCGGCATCGTCGTCAAGCTCGTGTCGGAGGCCATCGACTCCGCCGACCACGGGTATATGGAGGCCGGGCACGCGGCGGGCGGCACGCAGACCCAGATCAACCGGGTCACCGCACTGCCGCAGTCGTGGCCGCTGTTCGCCAACCAGTGGCTGTACGCCCTCGAGCTCAATGTGCGCATCTCGGCGATCCTCGGCATCGTGGGGGCGGGCGGCATCGGCCGGCTGCTCGACGAGCGCCGGGCGTTCTACGCGTACGACGACGTCGCCGTCATCGTGCTCGAGATCCTGGTCGTGGTCGTGCTCATCGAACTGTTCTCGAACTACCTGCGGCGGAGGCTCGTATGAGCCTGAACGCGTCCGCCCGCCGGCTCGGCGTCGACCTTCCCGCGCACCCGTCGCGCCTTGCGCCGACCCTCGTCGCGGTGATCGTCGGGGTCGTCGTGCTCGCCGCGGCGGCGGGCCTGCCGATCGACTGGAGCGACCTCGGCGCCATCCCCGGGCAGCTCCTTCACTACGGCAGGCTCATGTTCGCCGACCCGAACTGGGAGAAGCTGCCTCGCGCGCTGTTCGAGACCTGGCGATCGATCTCGATGGCCTGGATCGGTGCGATCCTGTGCGTGCTCGTGTCGATCCCGCTCGGGATGCTGGCCGCCCGCGGTGTGGGACCGGTCTGGCTGCGCGTGCCGCTTCGCGCGGTCTTCGCCGTGGTGCGCGCCATCCCCGAGGTGATCATCGCCCTGCTTCTGCTGACCGTCACGGGCCTCACGCCGTTCACCGGCGCGCTCGCTCTCGGCATCGCCGGCATCGGCACGCAGGGCAAGTGGGTCTATGAAGCCATCGAGTCGGTGCAGGAGGGGGCATCCGAGGCCGTGCGCGCCGCCGGCGGCGGTACGGCAGAGGTCGCGCGCTGGGCGCTGTGGCCCGCAGCGGCGCCCGCGATCTTGTCGTTCGCCCTCTATCGCTTCGAGATCAACATCCGCACCTCCGCCGTCCTCGGGCTCGTCGGAGCAGGCGGGATCGGCAGCATGCTGGCGAACTACACCAACTTCCGCGAATGGGATACCGTCGGGATGCTGCTGATCGTCGTGGTCGTCGCGACGATGCTGATGGATGCCGCGTCCGGCGCGATCCGTCGCCGGATCACCCAGGGGGCCCGAGTGCGGGACGCCCGCCGATCGCCGAGAGGACGCCGCGATGTGGTCGGGATCCACTGACACGCCGCCCACGACGCGCATCGCGATGCTCGCCCCGTCGCTGCACGCGAGCGAGCGCCGCGTCGCCGAGTCGATCGCGAGCGACGTGGAGGCTGCGATCGACCGGACGGCGCAAGAGGTCGCCGATCTCGTGGGCGTCGGACGGGCGAGTGTCATCCGCACGGCGCAGTCCCTCGGCTACGACGGATACCCCCAACTGCGCGTCGCGCTCGCCCGCGAGGTCGCGCTCGCGGGGAACGCCGCCGAGACCACGGACGCAACCATGCTCGGTGCGCTGCGGGCCGCCGTCGACAGGTTCGCGTCGCGCCTGAGCCACACGGTGTCGGCCCTCACCGAGGAGGGGGTCGAGGCGTTCGTGCGCGAGATCGATCAGGCGCAGCGGCTGCTGGTGGCGGCGAACGGACTCTCGTCGCCCCTGGGCCTGGATCTCGCGATGAGGCTGATCTCGGCGGGGCGCCCGGCGGAGTACCTGCCCGACACGCTCGGCCAGCAGATCGCAGCGAAGCAGCTCGGCCCCGGCTCCGCGTGCCTGGTGGTGTCAGGCTCGGGCGCCAACCGTGCGACGCTCGAGGTCATGACCGAGGCGCGTGCCAGCGGCGCGCGCGTGCTCGCGATCACGTCGTTCCCGCGTTCGGCGGTCGCAGACTCTGCCGACGTGACCCTCGTGGTTGCGCCCATCAACGACTCGTTCCGCGACGAACTGGTCCACACCTCGCGTGCCGCCCTCATGCTCGTGACCGAGTCGGTTGTGGGGCTGCTCGTGGCGCGACGCGGGGCGAGCGCGCAGGCGGCGCAGGCGGCGACGCTGTCGGTGCTGAGCCATTCGCTCTCGGAGTGACGCGGCGACGTCGCCCCCGGCGACCCGCGGGCGGCAAGGGTAAGCGCCGGCCGGAGAGGCTCCCGACCGGCGCTCTTCCCTTGCACCAAGAGTGTCCTGCAATCACATGTCGGCAGCCGCCACAGCAAAACAGCTACCGTGCGATCACTCTATAACGAAAAGGTAACGACAGCAAGGGCGCGCCGACACGGCGTGACCGGATGAGAAGTGCCACCTCCGGTCACCACGCGCACGCCCGAGAGGCTGGCTCCGGCGCGGCGCACGGCGGCCCAGAACAGGGCATATGCCGAGAATCGGATGCCCCGCCCCGCGGCATCCGACATCCGGCCGATCCCCGTGCACGGCCGGCGCGACGCGTCGTACGCGTGCCGTCGTTCCGCACCGGCGTGAGACGATGCGGGGGATGGACACTGCAGCCCTGGACGAACTGCGCGCCCTGCGAACCCGTGCGTACGGCCCCTCCGCCGACATCCACGACGATGCCGAGGCGCTTCGGCGGCTGGGCGAGCTCGAAGCACTGAACGGCCGGCGGGTCGCGCCGCCCGAAGACCCGATCGCGACGCCGCCCCCCGCCGCGCCGCCGGTCGATCCCGAAGCCTCCGACCGGTTCGCGTCCGCCGTGGGGCACGAACCCGAAGCGCCCGCCCCCGCTCCCGCCGAGCGTGCCCACACGCCCGCCGCCCCCGCCGCCGAGCCCGAGGCGCAGGAGGCCGCCCGAGCCCTGTCAGCCCTGGCCGCGCCCGCGCCGGACGAACCGGGTCCGCCCGGACGGCGCATCCCGCGCGCGATGGCGCTGCTGTGGGCGGCGTCGGTCGTGGGGGCAGCCGCGCTGGCGGCGGGCGCCACCTACGCGGTCACCGAGATCACGCCCGTCTCGGTCTCGTCGGGCGCTCCGCAGGTCGCGTCGCTGGACCCGGTGTCCACGGCCGCACTGCCGGTCGGATGGTTCGGCGCCGGCCCCAGCTCGCTCGTCTTCGAATACTTGGGCCTCACGATCTTCCAGACCGACGGCTACAGCATGGTGGGAAGCGACTGCTTCACGGTCGTGAGGACCGCGGACATCCCGCCGCCCGACGAGTTCGACCAGAACAGCTGGTCGTACAACGGCGGCGTCTATTCCGGATGCGGCATAGGGGCCTTCCCCGCGACGATCGAGATGCCCATCGACAGTCAGTCGCCCACGCAGCTCACCGACAGGTTCCCGGTCGGCGGCGCGCTGCAGTTCGTCTTCGACGGCGAGCGGATCGGGGTCTTCGCCGACCTCGACTGAGACAGGCTGCGCGCTGTCGACGCAGAGATGCCGTCACGGGCGCTTCCGAATGCGGACACGCCCCGCACCGTCCCCGCCCCGCGTGTCGGCCGCGCACGGTTGGGGTGTCCGGCGGGCGGTTTCGTCGCTAGCATCACGCTCAAGAGGGCGGGTCGGGGTGGGCTTGCCCTTCGGATGCAGTAGGGGATTCGAAGGAGACAGAGCAATGGCTTCCTCGTCAGCCGCGGAGATCATCAAGGCAGTCGGCGGTGCGGGCAATGTGCAGAGCCTGACGCACTGCGCGACCCGGCTCAGATTCCAGTTGAAGGATGCCTCGGGCGTCGATCAGAAGGCGATCGAGGCGATCCCCGGCGTCATGGGCGCCGTGCCGCAGGCAGGCGACCGCTATCAGGTCGTCATCGGCGGCGGCGTGCAGAACGTCTACAACGAGATCCAGGCGCTGCCCGAGATGGCCGGCGCGGGCGCGGGCGGCGGCGACGAGAGCATCGACGACATCAAGGCCCGCGAGCGCAACAAGGGCGTGCGCGGAAAAGTCGCGTGGATCGACTCGCTGTTCGAGTTCCTGTCGGACTCGTTCCGCCCGATCCTCGGAGCCCTCCTCGGCGCATCCTTCTTCATCACGTTCATGGCGCTCATGGCGACCCTCGACGTGATCCCCGACTGGAACGCGCCGGGGGTCACCCTCGAGCCGTCGTGGGCGTTTGTGAACCTGATGTGGCAGTGCGTGTTCGTGTTCCTGCCGCTCATGGTGGCCTACAACGCCTCGAAGAAGATCGGCGCCGACCCGTGGGTCGGCTTCGCGATCATGGCCGTGCTGATGCTGCCCGGCTTCACGGCACTCGGCGCGGGCGTCGAGAAGACGGCGCTGTTCGGCTTCGAGGCCGCGCAGGTGACCATCGTGCCCATCTGGGGCATCCCGATGCCGATCGCGGACTACTCCTCGCAGGTGTTCCCGCCGCTGCTCATGGCGGCGGTCCTCGGGCCGCTCTACAAGCTGCTGCGCAAGATCATCCCCGACAACCTGCAGCTCATCTTCGTGCCGTTCTTCGCGATGCTCGTCATGATCCCGCTGACCGCGTTCCTCATCGGGCCGATCGGCGTCTACGTCGGTGCAGGCCTTGCGAGCCTCCTGGCCGCCATCAACAGTTGGTCGCCGTTCATCTTCGCGATCGTGATTCCGCTGGCCTACCCGTTCATGGTGCCGCTGGGCCTGCACTGGCCGATCAATGCGATCATGCTGCTGAACATCCAGACGCTCGGGTACGACTTCATCCAGGGCCCCATGGGCGCGTGGAACTTCGCGTGCTTCGGCGCGACCGCGGGCGTTCTGGTGCTGTCGTACCGCAACCGCGACACGCAGATGAAGCAGACCGCGACGGGTGCTCTGGCCGCGGGCCTGCTCGGCGGCATCTCCGAACCATCCCTCTACGGCATCCATCTGCGGTTCAAGCGCATCTATCCGCGGATGCTCGTCGGATGCTTCCTGGGCGGTCTCACCATCGGCGTCGGAAGCCTCATTCTGGGGCTGCCCGACGGCATCACCACCTCGGCGTTCGTCTTCACGTCGCTGCTGACCATCCCCGCGTTCAACCCGATCGGGCTGTACGCGATCGCGATCGCCGTCGCCTTCGTCGTGGCGATGCTGCTCGTGGTCTTCTCGAACTTCCGCACGCCCGAGCAGCAGGCCGAGTTCGAGCGCGAACGCGACGCGGCCGAGGCCGCGGAGGCTGCCAAGCACACCGCTCCCGCGCCGTCCGTGGCGGCGGGTGTCGCTGCCACGGCGGGCGCTGCGGCGACCGCTGCCGCCCCGCTTGCGGCTGCGACGGCGACGGCTCTCCTCGAACGCGAGCCGATCGACATCGCCTCGCCCCTGGACGGGAGAGTGGTGCCCCTCGACCAGGTGCCCGACCCGGTCTTCGCGTCGGGCACGATGGGACCGGGCGCGGCGATCGAACCTTCGAACACCACGGTCGTGTCGCCGGGGCCGGGCACGGTCGTGGCGGCCCAGCCCACCGGGCACGCGTTCGGGCTCGAACTGGACGGCGGCGTCGAGATCCTCATCCATGTGGGCATCGACACGGTGAACCTGAACGGCGAGGGTTTCGACGTCCAGGTGAAAAACGGTGACCGGGTCGAGACCGGCACGCCGCTTGTCATCTTCGACCGAGCCGTCATCGAGAAGGCGGGCTACCCGCTCATCACGCCGGTCATCGTGCTCAACGCCGACGACTTCGGTGAGGTCGCGCCCATCCTCGAGGGCCAGATCAGCACCGGCGGCTCGCTCATCACCGTGGAGCCCAAGCCGGCCGAGTGATCGGGGTCCGGTTCCGAGACCGGATGACGGATGCCTCGCCCCGGCCGATCGGCCGAGGCGAGGCATCCGTCATGTCACGTGACGTGCCGGCAGCGTGACGTGCCGGCCGTCGGGGTTCAATACCAGTTGTACGAGTTCGAGTGTCCCCATGCCGCGCACGGCGAGCCGTAGGAGCCGTTGATGTACTGCAGGCCCCAGATGATCTGGGTGCGGGCGTTGGTCTGCCAGTCGGCGCCGACGCTGGCCATCTTGTCTCCGGGAAGCGACTGCGGGATGCCGGTCGCTCCGCCGTCGGGGTTGTACGCCTGGTAGTCCCAGCCCGACTCGCGGTTCCAGAGGTTCACGAGGCACGAGAACTGGTCGTCGCCCCAGCCGTACTGCGAGGCGGCGTAGTCGCGGGCGAACGCCTGCGCACCGTCGACCGTGTTCGCGGCGGCCTGGGCGGCGGCTTGTGCTGCGGCCTGTGCCGCGGCGGCCTCGTCGGCCTGGCGCTGGGCCTCGGCGGCGGCGGCCGCGGCGTCGGCGTCGGCCTTCTTCTGCTTCGCGGCGTCGAGGCGTTCGCCGAGGGCGGCGGCCTGGGCCTGGACGGCGTCCGCCTCGTCTCGCGCGTCGTCGATGAGCTCGGGCAGCAGCAGCAGCGGGGTGATGTCGGCGTCCTTGAGGCCAGCGATCGCCTCGCGCAGGGCCGCGGTCGAGATCTTCGTCGGGCCGCTCACGGGCAGGGCCGTGGACGCGACATCCGACTCCAGAGCCGTCGCGGCGGCGAGCGCGTTGCGGGCGACCTGGCGGGCGGTGTGGGCCGAAGCCACCATGCGGTCGATGGCGACGGGCGCAGAGTCGCCGGTGAAGGCGGCGACCGCCGCGTCGACGAGCTGTCCGGGGGCGGTCGCCACGATGACACGGGCCGAGGCAGCGGGCATCGCCGCGGTGGCGGCGCCGGTGAGGCCGGCGATGCCGGAGATCGCGCCGAGGGCGACGCCGACGGTGAGCAGGACGCCGAGGCGGCGCGAGCGTGCCCGGAGGGCACGGCGGGTCGAGGGCGCAGTCGAGGAAGGGGTGGGTGTGAAGGGCATGCAGGAACGCTTTCGGGAGCTTCGCTCGCCGCATCGCTGCAGCGAGGTGCGTCCTCGGGTCGAACGCAACGCCGACGAGTCTGAACCCCGGATCTGGACGATTCCGGCCATTTCCCTGGACGGACGGTGGGAGCGGTCCCGCGGGCGTGGTCCGGCGCATGCCCTCCCGATCGCGGTCGACGGGCCGTCGTCACGCCATCGCCGAGGGGGTCCAGCCCTCCCAGCCGAACCGCTCCCAGCGATTCACGATGCGCGGCGCGGGATCGTCGGCGCCGGTCGGAACCACCACCGGGCGACCCGAGATGAACACCCGCTCGACGCGCGAGTCGAGGTCGAGCGGATCCCCCGACCACACCACGACATCGCCATCGCGACCGGCTTCGAGCGCGCCGACGCGGTCGTCCAGGCGCAGGATCGCGGCCGGGTTGACGGTGAGCGCCTCGAGAGCGACGGATGCCGGCAGCCCCTCGCGCACCGCGAGGATCGCCTGAAGGCGCAGCTGCTCGATCGGCACCACCGGGTGGTCCGTGGTGATCGCCACGGTGACGCCCGCCGCGGCGATGAGGGCAAGGTTGCCGACGTGCCGGTCTCTCAGCTCGACCTTGGAGCGCGACGTGAGCATCGGGCCGAAGATGACCGGGATGCCCTTCTCGGCCAGCACATCGGCGATCTTGTGCGCCTCGGTGCCGTGGTTGACCACGAACGTGTACCCGAACTCCTCCGCGATGCGGATCGCGGTGGCGATGTCGTCGTGGCGGTGGCAGTGCTGATCCCAGACGAGGTCGCCGTCGAGCACGGCGGCGAGGGTCTCATTGGCGAGATCGCGGTCGAACGGCTTGCCCTCGGTGGCGGCATCCGCCCGCTTGGCCGCATAGTTGCGCGCCGAGACGAACGCCTCACGAAGGACCGATGCCACGCCCAGCCGCGTCGCCGGAGTCTGCTTCTTGTCGCCCCACACGCGCTTCGGGTTCTCGCCGAGCGCCGACTTCACCGACACCTCGGTGGAGATCACCTGCTCGTCGACGGTGCGGCCGCCCCACGTCTTGAGCGCGACGGTGCGACCGCCGATCGGGTTGCCCGACCCGGGCTTGACGACCGCGGTCGTCACGCCGCCGCGCAGCGCGTCGCGGAACCCTGTCTCTTCGATGTCGATGCCGTCGATCGCGCGGAAGCGCGCGCCGTTCGGATCGGTCATCTCGTTGGTGTCGTCGCCCGACCAGCCCTCGCCGTCCTCGTGCACGCCCAGGTGCCCGTGCGCCTCGACGAAGCCCGGCAGCACCCACTTGCCGCCCGCGTCGATGACGTCGGCGCCTTCGGGGATGCCGGTCTCGGGTCCGCCGACGGCGGCGATCACGCCGTCGGCGATGATGACGACGCCGTTGTCGATGGGGTCGGTGCTGACCGGCACGACCCGGCCTCCGGTGATGACGGTGATCTGCGGCATGCCCCCACCCTAGAGCGGTGCTCCGACACGGCTGTTTCGGATGTCGGCGGCCCGCGCCATACTCGCGGAGGTGGCGAAACCCGTCAGGATCTCAGGAGGCCGCGCGATGGACATCGTTCTCGTTCCCGGAATGTGGCTCGGCGGGTGGGCGTGGTACGCCGTCGCCCCGCTGCTCGAGGCGGCCGGTCACCGGCCGCATCCCGTGACGCTGCCGGGCATGGAGCGCGGTGACGTCGACAGGTCTGCGACGCTGGCCGATGCCGTGGCCGCCGTGGTCGCCCAGATCGACGCGTGCGACGGGCCGGTCGTGCTCGTCGGCCACTCGGCGGCGTGCGGCGTCGCCTCGCTCGCCGTCGACGCGCGGCCCGACCGCGTCGCGCGGGCGATCTACGTCGCGGGCTTCCCGGCGACCGACGGGCAGCCGCTCGTGCGCGGCTACGAGCCCGTCGACGGCGTGGTGCCGTTGCCTGCGTGGTCGCAGTTCGACGATGCCGACGTCCGCGACCTCGGCGAGGGCGGCATGGCGGCGCTCACCGGCGCCGCGGTCCCGACGCCGTGGGGGATCGTGGGCGATGCCGCGCGATTCGCCGGCGATGAACGGCGCTATGACGTGCCGGTGACGGCGATCGCCACCGAGTACTCTTCCGCCGACCTCAGGGAGTGGATCGCGGCGGGGGCGCCGCAGGTGCAGGAGTTCACGCGCATCCGAGATCTCACCTTCGTCGACATCCCCACCGGTCACTGGCCGATGCTCACCCGGCCCGACGATCTCGCCGAGGCGATCCTCGCGCAGCCGCCGATCGGCACGGGGCGCATCCGCGCGGCGGTGTCGGCGAAGCGGTTCCACGAGGCTCCGGGCCTCGAGGAGTGGCGCGTGCTCTACTGGGGTGCGTACGCGTTCTACGCCACCGGATCGTTCGCCGAGGCGGCGCGCTTCACGGCCGCGATCGGCGACATCTCGGCCGCGGTCGGCCACGAGCCCGACGTCGATGTGCGTCCTCGGGGCGTCACTGTCCGAACGTTCACGCGCAGCGACGGGGGCCTCTCCGAGAGCGACGTCGACCTGGCGCAGCGCGTCTCGGCGGTGGCCCGTGAGCTGGGGCTGAGGTCCGACCCGACGCAGGTGCAGCAGGTGGGCATCGCGGTCGCCGAGGCTCCGGACGCCGATTCGCGCCCCTTCTGGGCCGCCGCCTTCGGCTACGACGAGCTCGGCCTCACCGACGCGGTCGACCGGCACCGGCGTGGTCCCCACCTGTCGTTCCAGCCGCTCGAGTCGGGTCGCTCCGGTCGGGGGCGCATGCACGTCGACGTCTCGGTGCCGCGCGAGATCGCCGAAGCGCGCGTGCAGGCTGCGGTCGCCGCCGGCGGTCGGGTGGCGGATGCCTCGCACGCGCCGATGTGGTGGACGCTCGCCTCGCCCGACAACCACGGCGTCGACATCGCCGCGTGGCCGGACTTCGAAGGGAGCGACCACGACCGCGCATAGATCCGGCCGTCAGGTGCGGGCGACGATGAGATACCCGAAGTAGAGGACGTACGCGGCGACGAGCCCGATGCCCTCGGCGCGCGAGAGCCTGCGCCCCGAGATCATCAGCGGGCCGCACACGAGCGACACCGCCACCATCGCCGGCAGATCCACGTGCACGAGCTCGGGGTCGATCGCCACCGTCCCGGGTGCGAACAGCAGCGTCACGCCGAGGATCATCGTCAGGTTGAAGATGCTCGAGCCGATGAGGTTGCCCACCGCGATGTCGCGG
The DNA here is from genome assembly GCF_041379855.1 of Microbacterium sp. BWT-B31. Taxonomy (NCBI): domain Bacteria; kingdom Bacillati; phylum Actinomycetota; class Actinomycetes; order Micrococcales; family Microbacteriaceae; genus Microbacterium; species Microbacterium sp. BWT-B31. The sequence goes on along the minus strand of NZ_JBFECU010000010.1, from coordinate 13,912 downwards.
TCGCCGCGGAAGGTCGACAGGATCGTCGTCGCGAGCTCGGGCGCGCTCGTGCCGATCGCGACGATGGTGAGGCCGATCAGGGCGTCCGACACCCCGAGCGCGGTCGCGAGGTCGACGGCGCCCTCCACGAGCCACTGCGCCCCGAACACGATCACGACCAGCCCGACGACCAGCAGACCCGATTGCAGCAGGATCGGGCCGGCGCGGCGCTCCCGCGGTCTGGAGACGGGGTACTCCTCGGCGAACTCCGCCAGCACGACTGCGTTCTCGCGGCGGGTCGAGCGCACGAGCAGCACGATGTACACGATCGCGAACACGACGAGGGGAACGCCCTCCCAGACCTGCAGGGCGCCGTCGACCGAGAAGACCAGCAGCAGGAACGCCGCCGCGCCCATCGCGGGCAGGTCGAGCCGAAGGGTCTGCAGCCCGAGCGGGATCGGGCGGATCGCCGCAGACAGGCCGAGGATCAGCAGCAGGTTGACGATGTTCGTTCCGGTGATGTTGCCGACGGCGAGCGAGCCCGCGCCGGTGCGCACCGCGTCGATGCCGACCGCGAGCTCGGGCAGGCTCGTGCCGAGCGAGACGACCGTGAGCCCGACGAGGATCGGGGGCACCCCGAGCCCCGACGCGAGGCGTGCCCCGTAGCGCACGACCAGCTCGGCGCCGAAGATCAGCCCCACCAGTCCCAGGATGATCCACAGAATCGGCGGCATGACAGGAGGATATCGGCGCGACGCGCCGCCTTCCCATCGTTCGTGCTTCGAGCCCTGCCCGGCACCGCTGCCGGCACGCCAAGATGGACGCATGCGCATCCCCACGGTGACCCTCAACGACGGCACGCCCTTCGCCGAGCTCGGCCTCGGCACCTACAACCTGCGCGGCCCCGAGGGGGTGGCATCCATCGTCTCGGCGATCCAGAGCGGGTATCGCCTGCTCGACACGGCCGTCAACTACGAGAACGAGCGCGAGGTCGGCGAGGCGGTGCGCCAGAGTGCGGTGCCGCGCGACGAACTGTTCCTCGTGACGAAGATCCCGGGCCGTCACCACGGCTACGACCTCGCGATCGAGAGCACGAACGGGTCGCTCGCCGCCCTCGGCGTGGATCGCATCGACCTCTCGCTCATCCACTGGCCCAACCCCAGCCGCGACCTCTATCTCTACACGTGGCGCTCGATGATCGATCTGCGCGCGGTCGGCAAGATCGGCTCGATCGGCGTCTCGAACTTCACCGAGCAGATGCTCACGCGCCTCATCGACGAGACCGGAGTGGTGCCGGCCGTGAACCAGGTCGAACTGCACCCGTACTTTCCGCAGGCGGCGCTGCGCGCGTTCCACGCCGAGCACGGCATCCGCACCGAGAGCTGGAGCCCGCTCGCGCGGCGCAGTGAACTGCTGACCGAGCAGGTGATCCACGAACTCTCGGCGATCCACGGCGTGACGCCAACCCAGGTCGTGCTGCGGTGGCACATCGAGCTCGGCAGCACACCGATCCCGAAGTCGGGCGACCCCGACCGACAGCGCGAGAACGCGGATGTCTTCGGGTTCGAGCTCACCGCCGACGAGGTCGCCGCGATCTCGGCTCTCGAGCGCGGGCGCCTGTGGAACGGCGACCCGAACACGCACGAAGAGATGTAGCCGGAGCGGCGGCGGGCCGATGCCGCCACCTGCGGTGCGCCGGTGCCCCGGTTCAGGCGCGCAGCGCCGCGATCCACTCGGCGAAGGTCTGCTTCCCGAGCTGTGCGTCCCGGCCCGGCAGGAGCGCGCCCTCGCGCATGGCTCGTCCGGCAGCGCCGGGCAGGGGGAGCGAGGGGATCCAGCCGCGATGCCCGGTGGCGCGCGCGTAGGTCCGCACCATGTCGACGAGGCTCTCCTCGCGCGGACCCGCGAGGTCCGGCACGCGACCGGCCGGCCCCGCCTCGGCGAGGTCTACGAGGCGTTCGGCGACCTCGCGCGCTGCGATGGGCTGCGTGCGCATGCGCGGGGCCAGGTGCAGGGGGCCCGCCTTCGCGGCCGCGTAGATCTGGCCCGAGAACTCGTGGAACTGCGTCGCGCGCAGGATCGTCCACGGCACGTCGCCGGATTCCACCAGCCGCTCCTGCGCGATCTTGCCCGTGTAGTAGCCGTACGACGACGCCCGGTCGATGCCGACGATCGAGAGCGCCACGTGGTGCGGGACCCCCGCTGCGCGCTCGGCGGCCAGCAGCGCGCGCGTGGTCTCGGTGAAGAACGCCGTCGAGGCGTGGGCCGACTGGGTCGAGATACTGAGCACGTCGATGACGGCATGCGCCGCCTCGATAGCCTCGGCGATGCCGGTGCCCGAACGCACGTCCACGCCCGTGCGGCGCGTGAGCACGACGACCTCGTGCCCGCGTTCCTCGGCGACGGCGACGACGTGTGCGCCGACCCGCCCGGTTCCTCCTGCGATGGCGAATCTCATGGTCTGCATCCTCTCTCATCGCGCCGCGCCGCGCCGCTCGTTCGGGTCCTACCGCTCGACCCTGCCGCTGTGCCAGGGTCGAGCATGACGGAAGGAGCACCCCTCATGACCGAGATCGAGTACCGCCGCATCGAACCCGTCACCGTGTACGCCGCCAGCGGCATCGCAGCCGGCGGACCCGAGGGCGTCCCCACGGTCATCGACCAGATCCTGCCCCCGCTGCTCGGGGCGCTGCACAGCTCCGGCGTCGAGCACCGCGAGCCCGGCATCTTCTGGTACGAGCCCGTCGACGGCACCGACGACCTGCGCGTGTGGGTCTCGTGGATCGCCGGCGACGAGCCGGTGGAGAGCCCCGACTGGCAGGTCGTCGAGCTGCCAGCCGTCGAGCGCGCGGCCACCACGCGCTACGAGGGCGACATGCCCGGGATCGGGCGCGCGTGGAGCGAGTTCATGCAGGCGATCGCCGCCGACGGGGTCGAGATGTACGGCGCGTGCCGCGAGGTGTACCTCGAAGCGCCCTCCGATCGACCCCAGTCCGAATGGGTGACCGAACTGCAGCAGCCCGTTCGGTGACGGGGGATTGCGGGATCAGCCTGCGTGCCTGATCTCGCAGTCCGACCCAGGCGAGAGGATCGCCTCGTGCCCGTCGTCATAGCGCACGACGAGAAGCGGCTCGTCCACGTGGCCGCGGATCTCGATCACCTCTCCGACGTGCTCAGGGGAGCCGACCGTGCGTCCGTGGATGATGACGCGATCACCGACCTTGGTCTGCATCTTCGCACCTCCTCGCGCTCACCCTACGACGGCGACGGCCGGGTCGCCAGGGCCGCCGCCGACTCAGAGCTGGGCGCCATCGTCCCACGGATCGTCGAGCCCTGGCGCCTTTCCGCGCCACGACTCGTACGCGATCAGCCAGCCGATCGAGACCACGATCGCGATCACCAGTCCCAGCACGACGCTGCCGAGGATCGCCCCTACGAGCACGCCGAGGCCGAGCAGCACGACGGTGCCGATGATCCATCCGGTGCGGCCCTTCGGCCACCCCGTGCCGCGTTCAGTCATGCGTTCAGACTACGCGCGGGCCGGGGCATCCGGCCCGCGCGTGAGCACACTCCCGCTCAGCCTTGCGCGGGGCTGTACGCGATCATCCAGTCGATGCCGAAGCGGTCCGTCAGCATGCCGAAGCGGCCGCCCCACGGCGGCACGTCGAACGGCATCGTGACCGACCCGCCCTCGCCGAGCGCGTTCCAGAAGCGCTCGAGCTTCGCCTCGTCGTCGCCGCTGACCGACACCGAGATGCCGGCGGGCTTGGTGTACTCCATGCCGGTCGGCGTGTCGGCGCCCATGAGCACGAAGCCGTCGGGGGTGCTCAGCTGCGCGTGCATGACGAGGTCCGCCTCGGCGGGATCCTGCACCATGCCGTCGAACTCGCTGAACGTCGATACGACGAGGTCGCCGCCGAACACGCTGCGGTAGAACTCCATCGCGGCTCGCGCCTCGTTCTTGAACGAGAGGTAGGGGTTGAGGCTGGGCATGTCGCTCCTCGGTAGGACGGTGGATGGGATGCCGCGACCGGCCTCGCGGCATGGTCCAGTGTGCTCCTGGCCTGCGACATCCGACAGGGCAGACGGTCCGCGGCATCCGCATCGCGCATGCCTGCCGCGCCGACCGTTGACTCCGGCTCCGCACTGCACTAGCTTTGCAAGGCTGTGCCGACCGGCGCAGCGTTCGAGCCGAGGAGGCGACCGATGCCCGCGAAGCGGAATCAGCGCGTGACGGTTCTGGGCTTCCAGCCCAGCGACCGTGACGAGTCGTACCCTCCGGCGCGCGCCGTGTGACAGCATCCGCTCTTCTCACGCCCCGCACCGACAGGTCCGGGGCGTTTCTCTTTGCGCAGTCACTGCGCTCGGAGCCCGACCCCGACCGGCACGGACTTCGAGCCCGCCAACGGGCCACGCAAGGAAAGGAATCATGGAGAGGCTCTCCGCACGGCTGCTCTCGTGGGCGAGCCTGATCGACGAGAAGACCGTCGAGCAGGCACGCACCTCGTCTCGCATGCCGTTCATCCACCCGCATCTGGCGCTCATGCCGGACGCGCACCTGGGCAAGGGTGCGACCGTCGGGTCGGTCATCCCGACCCTCGGCGCGATCATCCCCGCTGCCGTCGGCGTAGACATCGGCTGCGGCATGATCGCCGTGCGCACGCAGTTCACGAAGGACCACCTCGCGAACCGCCCACTCAGCGAGCTGCGCGAGCAGATCGAGCGCGCGATCCCGCTGTCGGCCGGTCGGTACAACAACAAGGTCGTGGCGACCGCCGCGCCGCGCGTCGCCGAGCTCGAAGCGCTCGCCGAGAAGGCCGAGTTCGACCCGGCGAAGTTCGGCGGCAACTGGCGCGTGCAGCTGGGCTCGCTCGGCTCCGGCAACCACTTCATCGAGGTGTCGGTCGACGAGTCGGATCGGGTGTGGCTGTTCCTGCACTCCGGATCCCGCGGTGTCGGCAACAAGATCGCCGCGCATCACATCGGGGTCGCGCAGCGGCTCGCGAAGCAGTGGTGGATCGAGCTGCCCGACCCCGACCTCGCCTACCTCGTCGAGGGCACGCCGGAGTTCTCGCGGTACATCCGCGAGCTGCGGTGGGCACAGCACTTCGCCCTGCTCAACCGGGAGGAGATGATGGACAGGGTCGTGCGTCAGGTGTCGGAGTTCCTCGGCGAGCCCGTGGCTGAGCACGAGCGGATCAACTGTCACCACAACTTCACCGAGCACGAGAAGCACTTCGGCACGCAGGTGTGGGTGTCGCGAAAGGGGGCGATCCAGGCGGACGCGGGCCGACCCGGACTCATCCCCGGATCGATGGGCACCGCCTCGTACGTCGTGGAGGGCCTCGGCAACCCGTTGTCGCTCAACTCGTCGCCGCACGGCGCGGGCCGGGAGTACTCGCGGTCGGCCGCCCGGCGCACCTTCTCGCACGAGCAGCTGCGCGAGGCGATGGCGGGCATCGAGTTCCGCGACACGGACGCTTTCGTCGACGAGATCCCGCAGGCGTACAAGCCGATCGACACGGTGATGGCCGACGCCGCCGACCTCGTCAAGGTCCGGCACACGCTCCGGCAGCTCGTCAACGTGAAGGGCGATTGAGCGGATGCCGCGACCCGGCGTGAAGCGTCGGGTCGCGGCATCCGATATGCGCCGCCGTCGCCCGTCGGTCCGCTGACCCCGGACCCCGCCGAAGGGCCGTCCCCGCTCAGCGGTCGCGGTGGTCCTCGGGGTGCAGGCGCGGACCGCGCCGCGGCTCGCGCGCCCCGCTCAGCCCGATCAGGCGGATGACCCGCTGCCGCTGGCCCGTCCACGGCGCGAGGAGCCGCAGCATCCCGTCGTCGTCGACGCGCTCGCCGGTGAGCGCGTAGCCGACCTCGTGCGCGAGGTGGAAGTCGCCGACGCTCACGGCGTCGGGGTCGCCGAGTGCCCGGATGCGGGTCTCGGCCGCAGTCCACGCACCGACACCGCGCTGGCTCGTGAGCACGCGATCGCGTGCGTCGGCGTCGGAGGCCTCGAGCACCGCGCGCTCGATCGACGCCCCGTGCCGCGCGGCCTCGACGATCGTGCGCGCCTGCGGCGGCTCGAGGCCTGCTCGATGCCACGCCCACGACGGCACCTGGCGCCACCCGTCGATCGAGGGCGGCGCGAACATCGGGCGCGGCGTGGGGCCGGGTGCCCGTTCGCCGAACCAGGTGACGATCCGCCGCCACGCGGCGAAGGCCTGCGTGCCGGTGACCTTCTGCTCGATGATCGCCCCGGCGAGCGCGTCGAACACGATCCCGGTGCGACCCAGCCGCAGGCCCGGATTGCGCCGGTGGGTCTCGGCGACGAGCGGATGCCCCGACCCGTCGAATCCCGTCGGATCGTCGTCGGCGCCGCACAGCGCGGGCAGCTGCGCGATCGCCCACTCGCGCCCCGGCCCCCATGCGGCGCCGCGGATCACCCCGGGGCTCACCTCGCGCAGCGCGAGCGTCGCGACTCCGTGCGGAGTGCGGCTCGCGCGCCAGATCACCGCGCCGTCGACGATCGTGGTGGGATCGGCGAATCCGCGCCGCTGCACGAGCACCGTGCGCGAGAGGTCGAGCGGATGCCGCGGCCGGTACTCCGTCTCGAGAGGTCGGCCGAAATCTGGGCGGGAGTCGCGCAGGGCGCCCCTCGCATGCGCGTCGCGCACGGGGAAGACACCCGACGACCTCATGCGTTCACGATACGTCGTGGCTGCGACATCCGCCGACCGTGTCTCGGTCGTCCCGTGAGGCGGGGTTCGCGGCATCGGCGCCCGCCGCTCGTGATGACGCGCGCGACCGGCCGAAGCGCCGCGCCAGGCCCGTGAGCGAGGCTCAGAAGCGGTCGGGCGACGGCGTGCCGTGGCCGTAGCGGATCACGACGTCGGCGTGGCGGTCGAAGCGGTAGCCCACTCCGCGCACCGTGCGGACGATGTCCTCGTAGCGGCCGAGCTTCGCGCGCAGACGTCGCACGTGCACGTCGATCGTGCGCTCGCCGGGTGCGTCGTCGTCCTGCGTGCCCTGCCAGAGCGAGCCGACGAGCTCGGTGCGCTCGATCGTGCGCCCTTCGCGCAGCACGAGGTACTGCAGCAGCTCGAACTCCTTGAAGGTCAGGGCGGCCGACTCGCCGTCGATGAGCACGCGCTTGCGTGAGATGTCGACGACGACGCCAGAGGGTGCGCGCTCCTCGTCGGACTCGTCGTCCTGCTTGGTGCGCGCGACGGCCGACGGCTCGTGCAGGGCGAGTCGCACGACGTCGACGTCGCGGCCGCCCGCGCCGACGGGGGCCAGTGCGACGGTGGCGTAGGTCTCGGCGCCGGGGGCGAGGTCGGCGAGGGTGCGGCGCAGCGCGTCGACCAGAACGCCGAGCGAGACGCCGGATGCCGCGGCCTTCGCCTCGTCGATGCCGACGTACAGCGCGAAGCCGCGGGGGGTGGTGCCGGTCGGGACCGCGCGCACGGCGGCAGGGTCTGCGGGGGCGGGCGCCGCCGCAGCGGGGGCGATGCGCTCGGTCACGCGGGTCGCCGGACTGTTGTGGGTGAGGGGGCGGTCGAGGAGTGCGGTGTTCGACATGGGAGGGAGAATCCTTGCGATCGGAACCCGGGCGTCTGGCCGGAGCGGGTTCTTCTGTGTTGCGGGAATCGGCCGGGTTCGTGGCCGGTGCGGGGCACGCGACAGTGCGACGGATGTCGCGGTGTCCGTGCGGAGACTCGGTTCGATGCCCTCGGAACGGGGCCGAATCGATCGAGTCCGGCGGGTGTCACCGGATCACAGGCACATTCGACAACGCCCGACAACGCGGCCGGCCATCATGCCGGCAGCCCCGTTCGCCTCCCAGGCGGACAGAGTGAGTGCGTTGTCATTCATGTGGGCGATTATGACCGAAGGTTCCCTTATGAGTCAAATCACGAAACATTATGAATTCGAGCGGATGCCCCTTGAACCTGCACACCCTGTCTGAGGAACGCCAGTTCCTGGTCGACGAGGTCGCAGCGTCGGCCGACGCGCGCGGTCATCGATCCCGCACCGAGAAAGCAGACGTACGCTGTCGGGGTGAAAGAGCTCCGTTTCGCCCACGAGTCCGACGCCTCGCGGTACACCCTGCACCGAGGCGACGACCTCGTCAGCGTTCTGGACTACCGCGACGACGGCCGCAGCGTCTCGATGACGCGTGCCTACACGGTCCCGCCGTTCCGCGGCCACGGCTATGCGGGGGAACTCGTCGATCGCGCCATCGCCGAGCTCGAGGCATCCGGTGATCGCAGCGTGATCCCGGTGTGCTGGTACGTGGCCGACTGGTTCACCGCGCACCCCGACCGATCGGCGATCCTCCGCAGGAGCGCGTAACGCCGTGCCCGCGAGCGCGGATGTCGGCGGCACGTCGGTCGACGAGATCGCGCGCGTGCTGGCACAGCAGCTCGCCGGCGGCACGACCTGACCCGGGGGCGCCGGAGTTCACGCGCACGCCGGCTGCGCGGGCGCCAGCCGGATCGGCCTCGGCCACGCGGCCGGGCGACCGGGCCGCGTGCGGTCGATGCCCGCCGCGATCTCTTGCGCGACCGCTGCCGCGCGCTCGCTGCGGGCGGCCCGGATCGCGAGATCCCGAGCGCGCAGCGCGCTCTCGGTGCGGAACTGCACTTCGCTGGCGTGAACGGTCCAGAGCATGATTCCTCCATCGGTTCCGACACACCGAACCTAGAGCGGGGCTCCGACATTTCCGCGTGCGGCGGTGATGGCAGGAATCGACGCAGGGGTGGCGGCATCCGCGCAAGGCGCGTCAGACCGCCGTCACATACGCCCAGCCGGCGCCGTCGCGCACGAAGCCGCTGCGCTCGCGCAGCTCGTGGCGCCGCCCGTCGAGCCGGAAGGTCGCGATGAACTCGACCTCGCCGTCGCGGTCGAACAGACCGCCGCCGCGGCGGTCTACGATCTCGAGGTGCAGCCAGCGCTGGGCGGGATCGAGCTCGAGCCGATCGGGCCGGGTCGACGGGTGCCAGCTTCGCAGAAGGTACTCCGCGTCGCCGACCACGAACGCCGAATAGCGCGAGCGCATGAGCCGCTCGGCCGTGAGCGCCGGCGCGCCCGCGTGGAGGGGGCCGCAGCAGTTGCCGTAGGTCTCCCCGGTGCCGCACGGGCATCGCGACGCGTCATCCATCGGTCCATTGTGCCGGAGCGACCGCGGGGCGTCGGAGCGATGTCGCAGGCCGAACCTACGGTGGGAGCATGCGGATCCTGCACACCTCCGACTGGCACATCGGCCGCTCCTTCCACGGGCACTCGACGCTCGACGCGCTGGGCTCGGTGCTGTCGGTGCTGGCCGCCCAGGTGCGCGAGCACGAGGTCGACGTCGTGCTCGTCGCGGGCGACGTCTTCGACTCGGCAGCCCCGTCCGCCGCCTGCTACCCGGTGCTCACGCGCACGCTGCGCGCTCTGTCCGACGCGGGCGCGCAGGTCGTCGTCACGAGCGGCAACCACGATTCGGCGGCGCGGCTCGGGTTTCAGGCCGAGCTCCTCCGCGAGGGCATCCACGTCGTCACCGATCCCCTCACGGTCGGAACCCCGATCACCATCGACGACCGGTTCGGTCCGGTGCACTTCTACGGCATCCCCTTCCTCGAGCCGGCCCTGGTGCGCCACCTGTGGCCGGACGCTGCGCTGCGCACGCAGGCCGACACGATCGCGCACGCGATGTCGCTCGTGCGCGCCGACCTCGCCGAGCGGGGCGGGCGCTCGGTCGTGATGGCACATTGCTTCGCGGCAGGCGTCGATGCCACGCCCGGCGTCGAGCGCGAGATCCGCCAGGGCACGCTCGACGTCGTCCCGCTGTCGGCATTCGAGGGTCCGGACTACGTCGCGCTCGGGCACATCCACGGCAGGCAGCAGCTCTCGCCGCGCGTGCGGTACGCGGGGGCGCCCCTGCACTACAGCTTCGGCGAGGGCGACAAGCCGCGCGGGTCCTGGCTCATCGAGACGGATGCCGCGGGCTGCGTGTCCGCCGAGTGGCTCGATCTTCCGGTGCCGCGCGCGCTCGTGACGCTCACCGCGCCCTTCGACGAACTGCTGGCCGACCCGCGGTTCGCCTCGGCCGAGGCGGCATGGGTGTGCGCGCGCTATACCGATGCGACGCCGCAGCTCGAGCCCATGCGGCGCCTCCAGGCGCGCTTTCCGCACTGCGCAGCGGTGGTTCACGCGCCGAGCGTCGAGCGCGCCGACGACGCAGCGACGTACGCGCAGCGCGTGCACGCGAGCCGCAGCCACGCCGAACTGATGGACGCCTTCCTCGTGCATGTCCGAAACGGCGAGGGGGCGACCAAGAGCGAGACCGCGCTCATCCATGAGATCGTCGCCGAGCGTGCGGCCGCCGAGGCGCTCGCATGAGACTGCACAGCCTCGAGCTCGAGGGCTTCGGGCCGTTCCGCGATCGGCAGGTCGTCGACTTCGACGGCTTTCGCCAGGACGGCATCTTCCTCATCGCGGGCCGAACGGGCGCCGGCAAGTCGAGCGTGCTCGACGGCGTGTGCTTCGCGCTCTACGGCGGCGTGCCCCGCTACGAATCGGGCGACCGGCGTCTGCGGAGCGACTACTGCGCCCCCGACGAGCCGACGTCGGCGACCGTCGTGTTCAGCGTGGGCGAGCAGCGGTGGCGTGTCACGCGCTCGCCCGAGTACGAGCGGGCCAAGAAGCGCGGCGTCGGAACCACCCCGGTCGCCGCCGACGCGCAGCTCGACGAGTTCGTCGACGGCGCATGGGTCGGGCGCGCTGCGGGTCTGCGCAATGTGGGACTCGCGCTCGACGACGTGCTCGGGCTCACACAGCAGCAGTTCCTCCAGGTGATCCTCCTCGCACAAAACAGGTTCGCCGAGTTCCTGCTCGCCAAGAGCGACGAGCGCCAGAAGCTGCTGCGGCGGCTGTTCGGCACACGCACGTTCGAGCAGTACCAAGAGGCGCTGGAACAGCGCCGCAAAGACGCCCAGGCAGCCATCGAGGCGGCCGGCGACGGGGCGAGCCTGCTTCTCGACGAGGCCGAGCGGCTGCTCGACTCCGCGCAGCAGTGGGAAGGCTTCGGCGAGGCGGGCGAGGTGCTCGACCGCATCGACGCGGCCTCCGACGCCGAAGGCTCGGCCGACGACCTCGCGGCCCGGGTCGCGCGCGCCGAGCATGGCGTGCGCACCGCCCACGCCCGAGCAGGAGCCCTTCGCGAGCAGAGTGCGGCCGCCACCGCCGCCGCCCGCAGTGCGGAGTCCGCGCTCGCGGCCGCCTCCTGGCTGCACGAGAAGTTGCAGCAGCTCGAGAAGTCACGGTCGAGGCTGGCCGCGCTCGAGGCGGCATCGCCGTCGATCGAGTCCGATCGTCTCGTTGTCGAACGAGCCGACGCCGCCGAAGCGCTGCGCGCCCCCCTCGATGCCGCCGAGCGCGCCGCCGCCGCGGCGGCAGTGGCCGCGAGCGAGCGCGAAGCGCGTCGGGCCGCGTGGACGAAGGCGGGCGGCGAGCACGACGCGGATGCCACGGCGCTGCGCGGGATCGCCGACGAGCTCACCGGGCAGCTGGCGCGGTGGGCCGGCGCCGAGGGCCGGGAACGCGAACTGGCCGCGCTCGCCGCGCAGATCGCCCGCAACCAGCAGCGCGCCGAAGCGCTCGAACACGAGGTGCGCGAGATCGACGAGCGCCGCGCGGCACTGGCCGCACGTCTGGCCGGCCTGGAGCCCGACCTGCGTGCGGCCCTCGGTGATGCCGGGCGCCTCGGCGACGCGCAGGCACGCCTCGCGAGCGCCGCCGAGCGCCTCGCCGCCGCGCGAGAGGCCGAGGCGCTCGCGACGGACGTCGCCGCCGCCGAGGCCGCTCAGCTCGCCGCGGCACAGACCCACGATCGGGCACGTGCCGAGGTCACCGATCTGCTGACACGGCGTCTGGCCGGCTACGCGGGCGAACTCGCGGGCGGGCTCGTCGACGGCATCCCCTGCGCGGTGTGCGGATCGACCGATCACCCCGACCCGGCGGTGACCGAGGGCGCCGTGGTCACCGACGACGAGATCGCGCGGGCCGAGGCGGTTCGCGACGAGCAGGCGGCGACAGAGAAGGCTGCGGCGCAGCGCGCGGCGCACGTGCGGTCGGCGCACGCAGGGGCGCTCGCCCGAGCCGGGGGCGAATCCGTCGCCACGCTCGAGGTTCAGCATCACGAAGCAGCCGCAGAGGTTCGTGCCGCGCGGGACGCCGACGCCCGTCGCGCGACACTCACCGAAGAGCGCGACGCGCTCGTGGCAGCGGACGCCGAAGCCGCCGACCAACGGGGGCGTGCGGCGACGGCGCTCGCAGACCTGCGCGTCGTGCTGGCGGTGGCGAAGACGGATGCCGCGACCCTCGAGCGCGCCGTCGCCGAGGCGCGCGGTTCGTTCGCCTCCGTCGCAGAGCGGGTCGCCGAATCGACCCGTCGCCGAGCGCTCGCCGGCTCGTTCGCCGATGCGATCTTCGCAAGCAGCGCGGCAGACAAGGCCGCGGTGCAGGCTCTCGCCGACGTGGACCAGCTGCTGGCGGCGAGCGCCTTCGAAGACCGTGCGCAGGCGTCGGCGGCGCTGCGCGCGCCCGACGTGCGTGCGGCGCTGCGCCGGCGCGTGGGCGACCACGAGGTCGCGCTGCGCACCGAAACGGAGCACGCACGCCGCCTCGAGCACGAGATCGGGGAAGCGGCAAGCGGCCTGGAGGATCTCGCTTCGGCCACCGCTTCGCGCGACACGGCGCTCGCCAGCGAGCGGCAGGCTGTTGAGGCCTGCACCCGTGCCGAGCAGACGGCGCAGCAGGTGAGCGACCTCGTGCGGCGCGCGGCCGCTGCTCATGAGGGGATCGCCGCGCTCGCCGCGGACCGTGACGTCATCGCCCGTCTCGCGAACACCGTCAGCGGTCGCGCGCCCAACACGCATCGGATGACGCTCGAGGCGTTCGTGCTCGCCGCCGAGCTCGAGGTGATCGTCGATGCCGCGAACCTTCGTCTCGAAGACATGTCGAACGGGCGCTATCGATTGCAGCACTCCGACGCCCGCGCAGCGCGGAATGCGGCATCGGGGCTCGGACTCGAGATCATGGACGCGCACACAGGGCAGTCGAGGCCGGCGCAGTCGCTCTCAGGCGGCGAGACCTTCCTCGCCTCGCTGGCGTTGGCGCTGGGCCTCGCCGAAGTCGTCACCGCCCGTGCCGGAGGGATCCGGCTCGACACCCTGTTCATCGACGAGGGCTTCGGCTCGCTCGACGACGAGACGCTCGAACTGGCCATGCGCGCGCTCGACGAGCTCCGTCAGGGCGGACGCACGGTGGGCCTGATCAGCCATGTCGCGGCCATGAAGGAGCAGATACCCGCTCAACTGGTCATCGAGGCCACCGCCGCCGGCCCCAGCATCATCCGTCAGGCGAGCGTCGATGTCGCGGCCGGAAGCGCGTGAGGGCGGCGTCGCAGGGACGCCCGCCATCGGCCTTCTTCCGCGGTTTTCTGCGGGTTGTGGGGTGCGACACGCCCGGGGTGCAGGCTGGATTCGACGGATGGGGGGATCGCACGTAAAGTATTACTTGTTCGCCCCACAGGGAAGAGCGCGGGACTGAGAGTCCCGCCCCCCTCAAGCGGAGAACCAACCTCCATCTGATGCAACATCGCGTTTTGCGAGATGCGACCTCCGGGTCTAGGATGGAACTCCACCCCGTGGACCGCGGTCATCGGCTGCCAGTGAGGATCAGAGATCCCCAACAGTCGGTTCGACAGACGGAACGGTGTGGCTAACAAGAACTAGCCTCATGGGCAAAGTCGCGAGACTCGACCATGGGAGCGTCCGTTCCTTGAGAACTCAACAGCGTGCACTTGTCAAATGCCAAATTTTATCCTCGTCCAGGCTTTTTGGTCTGGTTGAGAATTCCTTTGGATCAATTTATGGATGTCAGTGACATT